>JAIUNH010000437.1 GCA_020161965.1 Pseudomonadota bacterium | reverse complement strand
TTAGCGGGCAAGGACGTCATCCGCCGGATCGCTTCTTCGACCGGGAACAAGCCGATTTCGCGCGCGTAATGACCCAGCACGCGCGGGAACGTGCCCCACAGGCGGGGATGGGGATGGGTGTCGTGCGGCAGACCGTCCGACCCGATCATCGCTTCGGGCCAGGACAACACGCGGCGCACGTCGTCCTCCGCCATCGCGAAATAGATCGCCCCGGCGGGCTGCAAGCGGCGCGCGGCTTCCTCCAGATCGACGCACCATTCGCCGGCGATGTCGGCAAGATCGCGCCCGCCCGCTTCGGGCACGGCTTTCGACCAAGTGATCAGAATGCGCGACGATGCGGCGATGCGGTCGATCGTCAATACGGTCGACGACGCGATATAGGGATAGACGTCGAGTGCCACGCGCTGGGTTTTGCGCGCCGCATCGATCAAGGGCAGCGTGCGCGCGGTCTTTCCGTGATTGGCTTTGCCCATCGCCTTGTGATGCGACAACACGACCGGCGTGTCCGCTTCGCGCCCGATGTGCAAGGCCTCCGCGACCGCGTCTTCCAGCGCGTCGGCTTCGTTGCGCAAATGCGTGGCGTAGAGCCCGCCATGCCGCCCCGCGATCTTGGCGATCGCGACGATCTCCGATGTCGGGGCGGCTTTCGCGGGCGCGTAGAACAAGCCGGTCGACAGGCCCAACGCGCCCTCGCCCATCGCTTGATCGAGCAAACCTTGCATGCGCGCGATCTCGCCTGCGTCGGCCGCGCGGTCGAGACGATCCATCGTCTGCACGCGCAACGACGAATGCCCGACCAGCACTATTGCGTTGACGGCGGCGGGATCGGCGGCGAGCGCTTTCGTCCAATCGGCGAAATGTTTGTGGCGGTAGGTCGTGCGGCCGCCCAACAAATCGAGCGGCGGCGGCGGATCGCCCGCGAGGATCATGGGCGCGACCGACACGCCGCAATTCCCGGCGACGATCGTGGTCACACCCTGGCTCGTTTTCATCGGCATGTCGGGCAGATCCAACAGGATCGCGTCGTCATGCGTATGCGCATCGATGAAGCCGGGGGCGATCATCCGCCCCGAACAATCGAGCGTCGCGGCAGCTTCCAGCGTGCCGGGTGCTGCGATAGCGGCGATACGGTTTCCGGCGATGGCGATATCGGCTTCGATCGCGGGCGCGCCGGACCCGTCGGCGACGCGACCGCCCGTCAGCACAAATTCGTGCTTCATCGTGCGAGCCAGGCGATCAGCTTGTCGGCCGGCATCGGCCGCGCGATCAGATAGCCTTGGGCGAGATCGATTCCCGCCGCGCGCGCGGTGTCGAGATCGGACTGCGTTTCCACGCCTTCGGCGACCGAGACGAGGTCCATGCGCTTGGTTAGCGCCACCGCCGATTCCAGAATCGCGCGCTTGGCCGGCGCTTCGGCGGCCCCCGACACGAAACCGCGATCGATTTTAAGCTCGTCGAAGGGCAGCGCTTCGAGGCGCGCGAGCGACGCATAACCGGTGCCGAAATCGTCGAGCGATACGCGCACGCGCTTCATGCGCAGTCGCGCGAGGGTTTCGAGTGTGCGCCGATCGTCCTCGCCCAAGCGGCTTTCGGTCACTTCGACGATCAAGCGCTCGGCCGGCATGCCCGAACGATTGAGCGCGTTGGAGATCCACGCGAAGGCGTCGGACCGGCCCAGCGTGTCGAACGAGAAATTGACCGCGCAACGCAAATCGGGATGGGCGGCGAAGACCGGCGCCATGTCGCGCGCGGCGGCATCGACCACCGCTTCGGTCATCCGATCCACCAAGCCGCAATTCTCGGCGAGCGGCACGAAGATGCCCGGCGATACGTCGCCATGCATCGGGTGCGACCAGCGCGCCAGGCATTCGACCGATCGCGTCTGGCCGTTCGCCACGTCGACTTTCGGTTGGAATACCGCCGCGATCTGTCCGCGTTCGATGGCAGCAGCCAAATCGGCTTCGCCCACGCGCGGCATGGCGCGTGCGGCCGCCGCCGATTTTTCCGCCGAAGGCTGCAAGCGCGCGATCGCTTGGGTCAGGCGTTCGGCCTCGATCGGTTTGGCGACGGCGCCCACGCTGGCGAGACCGTAGCCGCGCGCGATGCGCAGCGCGCCGTCGAGCGTGCGCTTATCCTCGCCGCTGACGATCAGCATCGGCGTTTGCGGCGCCTTGGTCGCGGCCAAACGCAGGAACTCGATCCCATCCATGCCTGGCATGTTGAGATCGCAAAGCACGAGCTCGGGCTTGAACGTGTCGAGTTCGGCCAAACCGTCGGCGCCGTTCTCCGCCTCGCGGATCTCGCCGACGGCAAGTCGCACCAAGCATCGGCGCAGCAATGCGCGGATGAAGGCTTGATCGTCGACGATGAGAACGCGGCGCCCGGCGATGTCGTCCATATGCCCGCCACTCTAGCTTGATGCCGGGGCCGATGCTAGAACCGGACGGCTAGCGGTAACGGACGGAATGACGATGGAAATCAAATCACCCTATCTGCTGTTTTTGGGCAACGCACCCGACGCGCTGGCCGCCAAAACCTCCATCGGCGTGGCGCAATGGCGTCCGGAAAAATGCGTCGGCCAGCTGCGCCTGAAGGGCTGCAACGCCGATAGCGGCTTCCCCGACATGAGCGTGAAGCAGGCCGTCGCCAAAGGTGCCAAGACGATGATCGTCGGCACGGTCAATCGCGGCGGCGTGATTTCCAAAGACTGGATCAAGGTGCTGACCGCCGCTCTCGATGCGGGGCTCGATCTCGCCTCGGGTTTGCACAATAAATTGTCGGACGTGCCCGAGCTCGCCGCCGCGGCCAAGCGCAACGGCCGCAAGTTGCACGACGTGCGCCACCCGGATCGCGAATTCCCGATCGCCACGGGCATCAAGCGCCCGGGCAAACGCGTGCTGACCGTCGGCACCGATTGCTCGATCGGCAAGATGTACACTTCGCTCGCCCTTGAAGCGGCGATGAAATCGCTCGGGCTGAAAGCGACGTTCCGCGCCACCGGCCAGACCGGCATTTTGATCGCGGGTCGCGGCTGGTCGATCGACGCGATCGTGTCGGATTTCGTGGCCGGTGCGGTCGAGACGATCGCCCCCGCCAACGCGCCCGATCATTGGGATGTCGTCGAAGGCCAAGGCTCGCTGTTCCATGCGAGCTACGCCGGCGTCACGATGGCGCTGATCCACGGTGCGCAAGCCGACGCGCTGGTGATGTGCCACGAGCCGGGCCGGCCGCATATGCGCGGACTGCCGCATTACAAGCTGCCCGATTTGCAAACCTGCATCGACGTCAACGTCGCGCATGCGCGCCTGACCAACAAAAAGGCCAAATGCGTGGGCATCAGCCTCAACACGTCGAAGATGACCGCCAAGGCGGCCGAACGCGCGATCAAATCGACCGCCGATAAATACGGCCTGCCTTGCGTCGATCCGAGCCGCACGGGCGTTGCCGCCATCGCCGCCCAACTCGCGAAAATCAAATGACGCGCACGCTGTCCGTCGCTCGTGAAGTTTGGCCGCTGCGCGGCGCCTTCCGCATTTCGCGTGGCGCCAAGACCGAAGCGGTCGTCCTGGTCGCGCGCATCGCGCAAGACGGTGCGGCGGGTGCGGGCGAATGCGTGCCCTATGCGCGCTACGGCGAGACGGTGGATTCCGTCCTCGCCCAGATCGAAAGTGCACGCGCGCTAATCGAACGCGGCGGCGGGCGCGACGAATTGCAGCGCGCCTTGCCCGCCGGGGCCGCGCGCAACGCGCTCGACTGCGCGCTGTGGGATCTCGAAGCCAAACGCGCGGGCAAGCGCGTGTGGCAGCTCGCCGGCATGTCCGCGCCCCA
>JAIUNH010000436.1 GCA_020161965.1 Pseudomonadota bacterium | reverse complement strand
ATCGGCGAGGCCGGAGAGAATCAGCACCGGTGTCTTGATGCGCGCCTGGCGGAAGCGGCGCAGCACCTCGTAGCCGTCCATATCGGGCAGCATCAAATCGAGCAGGATGATGTCGTAATCGTAGAGCTTGCCGATTTCGAGCCCGTCTTCGCCCATGTCGGAGACATCGCAAACGAAACCTTCTTGCTTCAGCATCAACTCGATCGACTTGGCCGTGGCCTGATCGTCTTCGACCAGCAGGACGCGCATGAGCGGGACTCCTTATTGCCGGTTCCTTAAGGGTTGACCGGCAGATTAACATCTTGGGCAAATAGTTAACAAAAAAGGTTAACGAATTACTGTCTGCGGAATGGTTAATCGCGATTTGCCGCAAAATAAACGTCAATGTTTTCAATGAAATGAGCCCGGCTTAGGGCTTCGTTAATCATCCGGGATTAAGCTCGAATTCGAGCAAAATGCGGATTAACAAACCATGCCCGCTGCCGAGCTAATCGCCTCCATCGGGCAGATCCCCGATTATCGCTACTATGGCCGCGTCACGGCCGTGCAAGGCATGCTCGTCGAAATCGGCGGCGTGGAGGACATGCTCGCCATCGGTTCGCGCTGTGCGATCTCCACGCGCGACCGCCGCCGCGTGCCGTGCGAGGTCGTCGGCTTTCGCAGCGGCAAGGCGCTGATGATGGCCTATGGCTCGGTCGACGGGATCGGCGTGGGCAGCCGCGCCGAAATCGTCGATAGCGAGCCGGTCGTCTATCCCCATCACGGCTGGCTGGGCCGCGTCGTCAACGCTTTGGGCGAGCCGGTGGACGGCAAGGGCCCGCTGCCGATGGGCCCAGCCCCTTATCTCATCAAGGCCGCCCCGCCGTCGGCGCATCGCCGCCAGCGCGTGCGCGGCAAGATCGATCTTGGCATCCGGGCCATCAACACGTTCCTGACCTGCTGTCGCGGCCAGCGCATGGGCATCTTCGCAGGCTCCGGTGTCGGCAAATCGTCGGTCATGTCGATGATGACGCGCTTCACCGCCGCCGACATCGTGGTGATCGGTCTGATCGGCGAGCGCGGCCGCGAAGTGCAGGAATTCATCCAGGACGATCTCGGCCCCGAAGGTTTGGCGCGGTCCGTCGTCGTCGTCGCCACGGGCGACGAAAGCCCGTTGATGCGCCGTCAGGCGGCATATCTCACGCTCACCGTCGCCGAGTATTTCCGCGACCATGATCGGGACGTTCTGTGCCTGATGGATTCGGTCACGCGCTTCGCGATGGCGCAGCGCGAGATCGGTTTGTCGGCGGGCGAGCCGCCCGCGTCGAAGGGCTATACGCCGTCGGTTTTCGCCGAATTGCCGCGCTTGCTGGAACGCGCGGGGCCGGGCGTCGGTCATGGCTCGATCACGGGGCTGTTCACGGTGCTGGTCGAAGGCGACGATACGAACGAGCCGATTTCCGACGCGGTGCGCGGCATTCTCGACGGCCACATCATCCTTGATCGCGCGATCGGCGAGCGCGGGCGTTATCCTGCGATCAATATTCTGCGCTCGGTCTCGCGAACCATGCCGGGCTGCAACACGCCCGCGGAAAACGCCGTCGTTCAGCGCGCGCGGGCGTTGATGTCGCAATACGAAGACATGGCCGAAATGATCCGCCTTGGCGCGTATCGGCGCGGCTCCGACCCGATGGTCGACGAGGCGATCCATTTCAATCCGTCGATCGAGACGTTCCTGAAACAAGGCAAGCGCGAGCATTCGCTGCTGCAGGACGGCTATAGCCAGCTCGCCGACATCCTCGGCATGGACGATCCGATGGTCGTCGGCGGCGACACCGAAGAACGCGCCCACGCGCGTTAATTAGATGGCCGGTAACTACAAAGGCCTCAACTCGCTGATCCGCCTATCGGACGCCGCCCTCAACGATCGGCGGCGCGAACTCAACGCGTTGCAGGAACGCGAGGAGGAGATCAAGCGCAAGCTCGATGAGCTCGAAGAGGAGAAGCGCCGCGAGCAAGCTTTGTCGCGCGAGTTGGAGGCGGGCGCCTTCGCCTATTCGGGCTATGCGCAAGGGACGATCCATCGCCGCAAGGAAATGGAGCGCCAGCTTGCCGCGTTGCAGCCGATGCTGGAACAGGCGCGCGACGCGATGGCCGAAGCGTTCCAGGAATTGAAGCGCTATCAGATCGCGCTCGACCTGCGCAAAAAATCGGACAAGGAAGCCGCCGATCGCAAGGCAACGATCGCGATGGACGAAATCAGCCTCAACATGCATCGCCGCAATCAGGCCGAGGCGGACGGGCTTTAGGCCATCATCCCGCGGTCTTGCTTGGCGATTTCTTCGACCGGATTGACCGGGAATTTCGCCATCGCCTGGAAATAGATTTTGCCTGCGAGGCCCGCGAGCGAGCAGCCTTCCAGAAACAC
The DNA here is from genome assembly GCA_020161965.1 of Pseudomonadota bacterium. Taxonomy (GTDB): domain Bacteria; phylum Pseudomonadota; class Alphaproteobacteria; order CACIAM-22H2; family CACIAM-22H2; genus Tagaea. Next base: position 1,432 of record JAIUNH010000436.1, on the reverse strand, counting down.
GATCTCGATCTCGTCGCGCATATCGGGCGGGATCGCCGTATGCGTGCGCAGGATCAGGTCGAGCGACGGTTTGCGCATCAACCCGTCGACCTGCACCTCGCCGAACTGGCTGTAGTCGAGTTCGACGATGAAACGTTCGGTCTTGCGGCCTTGCGCGTCCTTCTTCGTTTCGCGGCGGGAGAACAGCCGCATCTGCGAAAGGTTTTGCCCGTCCCAGACCGGTACGTAAGCCGCGCGCCAATCGCCCGGCGCATTGGCTTGGCGCTGCATTTCTTTGAGGTCGCCGTCCAGGCGTTGCAGCACGTCGCCACGCCCGGCGCGCTCCAGCGCCGTCGTGACTTGCTCGCCCAGCAAGGCGCGCGCGTCGGTGCGTTCGCCCGACAGGAAGGACAGGACTTGCGTGGCGAGCTTCGGGCCGGGGCGCGGCAAGCCGTCGTCGAGCACGCGCTTGGCGAGGCCGGGATCGGTTTCGCCCAGCACTTTGATCGCGTCTTTGAGCGACGGCCAGTCGCGCGACAGTGCCGCCCCCGATTTGAGCGGCACATCGCCCGCCACGGCGTTCTTGGCGAGCTGGGGCAGCGTCACCTCGACCGCCAGCCTTGCGCCCTCGGCCGGTTTGGGCACGCCTTGCGGCCATTGCAGCGCAAAGCGGCCCATCGACGTCTCCAGCATCGTCTGACCGCCGGCCGTATGCGCCACGACGCGCGCGGTCAGCGCTTGGCCGAAATTCGAGGCGGGGGCCTGCGGTGTTGCTTGCGTGGTTTGCGCGGCCGCCCCTTCGGGCAATACGCGCACCTGAACGCTTTGCCCCACCTGCACAGTCTGTGCGGGTGTCGCCGCCGCTTGCGGGGCGGAGGGCGACGGAAGCGGATTGGTGGGGGCGGCGATCAGTGTCGCCTTCGTTTGGACGCTGGGCTGGGCTTGCGTGGCGCTCTGTGCGATCTGGGTGATCGGCGCTTGGGGCGTTTGGGATGCTTGCGGCGCCGGTTGCGCCGTCTGCGCGGCCGGGGCGGGCGGTTGTTGAACCTGCTGCACTTGGGCTTGTGGCGCTTGCGGCGTGCCGCCCAGTGCGAGCGTGACCGTCGCCCCTTGCGGCAAGGGCATGGGCAGCTTGACCGCCATCTGGCCTTGCGCGGTCTGGATCAACGTCGCGCCGTTCTGATCCGTGCCCTGCACCTGCCCTTGGACGACCGGCATTTGCGGCGGCATCTGGCCGATCACCTTGGCCAGCGACATTTGCTGATTCGCCGCCATGATCGCGTTGCGCAGATCGGCGGGCAACTGTGTCACTTGCGCGACGACGCGCTGGAAATCCTGCGCACTCGTCGTCGCTTGCGGCGTGGCGGCGGCCGCACCCGTCCCCGGCGGGAGGATCGAGCCGCTCACCGGTGAACCTAGACGCGGTCGATCAAGCGCTGCGCGATCACCTCGA
>JAIUNH010000435.1 GCA_020161965.1 Pseudomonadota bacterium | reverse complement strand
CCTTGAGTACATAGGGAACGATACGCGTCACGAGTTGCAACCCGATCAGCGAAATCGTGCCCGCCGCGCCCGCGACGGTCGGCGTGTAGTCGGCGAACAGGAAGCCGATCAGCACCGCGATCGAACCGAACGTCGGCAGGCCGTTGACGAAGTCGATCAGATCGCGCCATTTCGGCATCTGCGATTTGTCGACCGGCATCAGACCGTCGCGGCGCGCGACCGCATCGACGGCAAGGAAGACCGCACCGAAATAGAGCAATGCCGGCAACGTCGCCGCGATGGCGATATGCGAATAGGGAATATTGAGCCATTCCGCCATGATGAAGGCGCCCGCCCCCATGATCGGCGGCATGATCTGGCCGCCGGCGGAAGCGGTTGCCTCGACGCCCGCCGCGAAGGATTTGGGATACCCCGCACGCGCCATGGTCGGGATCGTCATCGTACCGACCGCCATCACATTGGCGACGGCCGAGCCCGAGATCGTGCCGAACAGCGCCGACGAAATGACCGCGACCTTGGCGGGACCGCCATAGCTGCGGCCAGCCACCAGCGTAGCGGTGCGCATGAAGATCTCGCCTCCGCCCGTCGCCATCAGGACCGAGCCGAAGATGACGTAGATCGCGATGACGCGCGTACCGATATCAGCGAGATAGCCGAACACGCCGGTCGTCTGCAACGCCAGCGCACGCAGCCCGGTTTCCGCGCTGATCGCGGGCGGCGCCCATTGACCCGAGATGATCTCGCGTCCGAAAAACAGATAGGCGATCGCGAATGCCGATAGCAGCGGCATCGACAGACCGATCGAGCGGCGCGTCGATTCGATCACCAGCGCCAGAATCAGGACGGCCAGCAGCTTGTCGAGGATCGTCAGGTCTTCCATCACGTCCATCAACCGGTCGTGATTGACGATGACGAACACGCCCGCCGCCAGCACGGCGATAGCGAGCACGACATCGAATGCCGCGCTTGCCGCGCTGCGCGATGCCGCTGCCCAAACCAAGAACGACAGCGCCACACCGAAGCCGATAAACACGGAACGCTGGATCAGCGGATCGAACGTTCCGAAGATCGACGTATAGACATGGAAGAGCGCGAAGGCGGCCAGTCCGTAACGAGCAAGTGCGTTCAAAATGCCGTTCCGTCCGGCATAAGTCGTCGTTTCGGTGCTGGTCGCCATCGCGTCATCCTCTCGAGGAGCGTTTTCTTACTTCGCGGATTCCCAGAAGCGCTTGGCGCCCGGATGCAGCTTCAAGCCGGCCTGCTCGGCCGACAGCGCCATACCCTTGAAGTCGAAATCCGACAACGCAGGCCAGCTATCGATCAGGAAGCGGCGATTCTCGAAGATCGCTTTCGCCACCGCATACGCCGTATCGTCGTCCATTACGCCGGTACGCGTGACATAGACGTTGCGCCACGCGAGGCCGTTGACCTTGACGCCGCCGGGCGAAGCGCTGGGCGGGATCGGCAGAACTTCGATACCGTTGAACTTGCCATCGATCTTGGCCTTGTGGGCGGCCGTCAGGTCGAGCGCCAGCAGCTCCGTCGTCACGTTGAGTTCGCGCACCGCCGCCGTCATGACGGGGCCCGCGGTCGAAATCGCCATGCCGACCAGCTGGCGGTTCTGCACGCCTTCCGTGCCGTCGGCGAGCGTGCCGGGCACCAGCGTCGGCTTGATGCCCAGCGTGTTGAACACGTTGCGCATCAGCGCTTCCGCACTGCTGCCGCGAATACCGGGCGTAAAGCGCTTGCCGTCGAGATCCTCGAGCTTCGTAATGCCCGAATCCTTGCGTACCACGATGTTCTGGAACGACACGCCGTAGGGATAAACGACCACGACGTCGGGGATCGCGCGACCGGCGAACTCGGCCTCACCCTTCACCGCATTGACGCCGGAGTCGAAACCGATCTGGGCGAGATCGATCTCGCCGCGCTGCAGCCGGCGCAGATTGTCGAGACCGCCGCCGGTTTCCAGCAGCGTGAGGTTGGCCTTGGGCATATTCGCCTGCAATGCCTTCGTCATGGCGACGCCGAGCGCGTAGTGGCTCGACGTCGAATTCGCGGCACCCAGGATCAAATTTTCCTTGGGCGCGGCGATCGCGGGCGCCGCGATGACGGTCGCGAGACCGGCGGCCGCGACGAGAGCATGACGGCGTGTGAACGACTTCAACATTCTATTCCCTCCCGAATCTTGATTGTTTTGAAAGGTGAAATTCAGGCCCAAGGCGAGAACTTCGCAGGCACGAGGATCTTGTTTTCCTGAACCATTAGGAACGGCCGCACCTTCTCGCGATATGCGTTCCAGCGCGGATCGGTGGCCTGCTTGGCGCGACGCGCGTCGCGTTCGGCCGAGTCCTTGTAGGCCCACATATGCACGATCTGGTTTTGCGGCCCGACATCGACCGAGAAGAAGCCGACCATCTGGCCCAGATTCTCCTTCTGGATCGCCAGACCTTCCTTCTCGTAAGCCGCCATATACGCGGGCACCATGCCGGGATGCAGCGTGTAGATGCGTTCTTCGACGATCATCTTGTTTTCCTCTTCCGGATCGCGCCGTTGCCTCAGCGGATCTTGTATTTCTCGACGGCCGAGACGAGCGAGTTGCCCTCGCGGATGTATTTCTGCATCACCCCTTCGGCCGCGATCGTGGCGCGCGCCTTTTCGGCGATTTCGGCCGCACGCGCCGGCGGTACGACGACCACGCCGTCGCCGTCGCCGACGATCAGGTCGCCCGGCCGCACCCACACACCGCCGCACGCGATCGGCTGATTGATGCTGCGCGTAATCATACGTTTGTAGGCTTGGCGCGGCGATTGTCCACCGCCGAAAATGGTCAAGCCCAGCGCGTCCATTTCCTCGAGATCGCGCACGACACCGTCGGTGACGAGGCCGAGCACGCCCAGCGCCGAAGCGCGCGTGCCCATATTGCCGCCCCACATGGCGGAACCGCCATTGCCCTGCGCCGCGATCACAATCACGTCGCCCGGCTTCCCGCTATCGATCACCTGCTGCGTGCCCGTGCCCAATGCCGGCGCGATATCGGCTTGAGTCGCGTTGAACGGTGCGGGCGCACGTTCGACCGTGCGCGCACGGCCGCAAATGCGATGGCCCGACAGCAGACGCACGCCGTCCATGACGGTCGAACCGAAGCCGAGCCCGTCCATGACGTCCGAGATAACGGCGACCGGCAGGCCGTCGAGCAACGAAAGTTCGGGGTCCGCAACTTGCACTTTGGCTGACTGGCCCATTTGTATGCGCTCCTCCTGAGTCGTCCGCGCATGCTGCACTTGCGAAGCGAAATTGCAGTGCGCGGAATTGTCTTCCGCCGCATATCGCGTGCGAAGCCGCCGGGAGACAACGCAATAAAACTCACCGCATCCGGATTCATATTGGCTTGGCGCGATACCACCCTTGCGCCAAAGCTGCGCATCCCAACAAAGACGTATAAGCGAGGAAACCAATGTTCGCGTCGCCCAGCGCCATCGAACGCTTGCGCAACAAGGCCAAGCTCACCGGCTGTTTCATCAACATGACGAGCCCCATCGCGTCGGAACTCGCCGCGCGCATCGGCTACGACGTCGTGCTGCTCGACCAAGAGCACAGCCCCGGCGATTACTTCAACGCGCTCGAATGCATGAACGGCGTAAAGGGCACGAAGGCCGAAACCTGGGTGCGCATTCCCGCGCTCGACGCGGTCTATATCAAGCGCATTCTGGATTGCGGCGCCGACGGCATCATGTGCCCGATGATCGGTTCGGCCGACGACGCGAAACGCCTGCTCAGCTATTGCCACTTCCCGCCGCGTGGTGTGCGCGGTGTTGCGCCCACGCTGGGCCGGAACACCGGCTAC
>JAIUNH010000434.1 GCA_020161965.1 Pseudomonadota bacterium | reverse complement strand
GCGGCGTCGAACGCCACCTTCGTCGACGTGCTGGGCGATCCTTATTACCTCGGCGTCATCGGCAACACGTTGCTCTATTCGACGTCGGTCACGCTGATCTGCCTCGTCATCGCCTATCCTTTCGCGCTGGCGCTTGTTCGCTTGCCGGGTTGGGCGCAGGCCGTGGGCATGATCGTCACGCTGCTGCCGCTGACCGCCAGCGCGATCGTCAAAACCTTCGGCATCACCATCCTGTTCCGCACGACGGGTGTCGTAAACAAGACGCTGCAGTTTCTGGGGATCATCGACGCGCCGATCCGCATGTTGTTCACCGTGCCCGGGCTCTATCTCGGTACGGCGAACATGATGCTGCCGTTCATGATCCTGCCGATCTACGCGGCGTTGCGCCGTATCGATCCGGCGTTGGGCGACGCGGCCGCGACGTTGCGCAGCGGGCCGTTCGATCGCTTCTTGCGCGTGACGCTGCCGTTGAGCCTGCCCGGCGTGTTCGCCGGCTTCGCGATGGTGTTCGCGTTGGTGGCGTCGGCTTACGTGATGCCCACGTTGCTGATCGGCGAGCGGCACAAGGTGCTGTCGAAGACGATCGCGCACGCATTCCTGGTCACCAACGATCCGGCCAAGGGCACGGTGCTGGCGCTGCTGTTGCTCGCCCTCTGCTCGGGCATGGTGCTGTTTGCCGCGCGCGTCAGCCGGACGGGGAGTACGCGATGAACGCTGCCTTCGTCGGGCTTGGCCGGATATGGATCGCGGTCGTCGCGATTTTCCTGCTCGCCCCCATCATCGTCACAGCACTCGTGTCGTTCTCGCCCTCGGCGATTTTCGATCTGCCGTGGGACGGGTTCTCGCTGCGCTGGTATCAGCGCCTTGGCCGTCAAAGCAGCTTCTGGGAAGCGCTCTCGACCTCGGCCTGGATCGCGGCCGTCGCGACCGGGATTGCGGTGGCGCTGGCCGTGCCCGCCGCCATTGCGATTTCGACCCGTGCCGTGCCGGGGGCGGCGATCCTCGCCAATCTCCTGACGGCACCCTTAATGCTGCCGGGCCTCGTGCTCGGCATCGCGTTCCTCCAGGCGTTTCGCACGATCGATCTACGCGATGCGGCACTCAGCCTCGTCCTCGCCCATGTGGCGATCACCACGCCTTACATCACACGCACGCTGCTGGCGTCGCTGCATCTATTCGACTACGCGATGCTCGACGCCGCGCGCACGCTGGGCTCCACTTGGCCTGGTGCCATCGTCAAGGTGATGCTGCCCAATCTCGCCCCGGCCGTGGTCAGTGGCGGCGCGTTCGCGTTTCTCGCGTCGTTCGACAATTATTCGATCTCGCTGTTTCTGGTCGACGTGACGGCGCGCACGCTGCCCGTGCAGGTGCTGAACTATCTCGAGACCGGCGCCGACCCGACCATCGCCGCGATTTCGACCATCCTGCTGGCGATGACGGTGACCGTCCTGGTCGTCGTCGATCGCGCGATCGGTCTGCGCCGGATGGACGTGTCGTGAGCGACGCGACGATCCTTGCACCCGAGCTCGTGCTGCTGCCCGAACAGCATCGCGCCGCTTCGGGGTTGGAGATCGTCGTCGAAGCCGGGCGTATCGCCGCGATCAGGCCGCGCGGGCAGGGGGCGGCGATCGAATTGCCCGGCCAAATGCTGATCCCCGGTGCGGTCAACGCGCATCAGCACGGGCGCGGCATCACCAATTTCCAGCATGGTTTCGCCGACGAGCGGCTCGAAACCTCGCTCCATGCGCGCATCGGGCGCGGCCGCTTGGATCCGTATGCCATGACCTTGCTCGCCGCCAAGCGGATGATCGCCTCGGGCGTCACCGCTTGCGTGCATGGCAACGTGCCCTACGGCACCGGCGATCTGGCCGGCGAAGCGGGGGCGATGCTGCGCGCCTATGACGATGCGGGTTTGCGCGCCCTCGTTTGTCTCGGCGCCCAGGATCGCGCGCATGTCGTTTATCCCGAGGCGGACGAGGCCGAGTTCGAGCGTTCTTTGCCGGACGATCTGCGTGCCCTGATCGTTTCGCGGCGCAAGCCGCCTTATGCGCCCGACGCCGAAGCGACCATCGCGGCGATGGACAAGCTCTGGCCCGAATGGTCCGGCCATAAGCGCCTGTCGCTCGGCTACGGACCGTCGGGGCCGCAATGGCTGTCCGACGCCGCGTTCGAGGCTTTGGCGAAGGACGCCGCAACGCGCGGCGTGATGCTGCATTACCATTGCCTGGAAAGCTGGACGCAGCGCGCCGCCTGCGACCGACTTTATCCCGAAGGGGTTCTGGCGCGGTTGCGCCGTTTGGGTGCCTTGCACGATCGCGTGTCGCTTGCGCATATCGTGTGGCTCGACGAAGACGACGTTGCCATCGCCGCCGATGCGGGTGCCACGCTGGTGCGCTGTGCCGGCTCCAATCTCAATCTTTCGGTCGGGCAGGCGCCGACGGCGCATTACCTCGCCGCCGGGATCGAAATCGCGATCGGCACCGACGGGCGTTCGATCGACGACGGCGAGGATATTTGGCGCGAGGCGCGTTTGGTTTGGGCGCTGGCGCGTGGCGATGGCTGGGAAGCGCCATCCGCACCCGATGGGGCCGCGTGGCTGCGCGCGTTGACGGTCGGCGGCGCCAAGGCCGGCGGCTTCGCGCAGGTCGGCGAAATTCGCGAGTTCTGGCGCGCCGATCTCGTCGCCGTCGATCTCGCGAATTTGCGCGGCATCTATGCCGATCCGGATCCCAGCGACCTCGAACTTCTCGCCAAGCGCATGACGGCCGAAGCCGTGCGCCTGACGATGGTCGAGGGGCGCATCCTCTATCGCGACGGCGCATTCGCCGTGCCGAAACTCGATCGTGCCGAGGCGCTCGCCATCGCATCGGCGCACGAATCCAAGATCGCCCGGAACGCCGATGCGGCCGCGATGGCCGATCGCTTGCGCCCTTATCTCGACGCGCATTACCGGCGCTGGGTGCCGCCGAGCCCGCGCCTTGGTGCGCCCTTGCCGCGCGCACATCGCGCACCCGCCCTACGAAAGGTCTGAGCCATGCCGTTCCCGATCGTCGATCTGACGCCGTTTTGCACCGGCGATCCCGTCGCCAAGGCCGAGGTCGCGAAGATCGTCGCGGCGGCGTGCGAGGCCAACGGCTTCTTTCTGATCAAGGGCCATGGCTTGCCCGACGATCTTCTGCCGCAATGCTTCGCCACGGCGCGCGAATTTTTCGAACTGCCGCTCGAGAAGAAAGTGCCTTTCGCGGCACCGTCGCGCGAAGTGTTCCGCGGCTATTTCGCCAAGGAACTGCGCCGCACGGCCGCCTATCGCGAGAAGGTCGAGCATGGCGATCTGAAGGAAGAGTTCCTCGCCGGGCCGACAAGCCCGCGCAAGCCCGTGCGCCTGCGCTTGCCCGATTTCGAGGATGAAGATTTCATCGACTGGGCCGAGCACGCGAATATCTGGCCGACCGAGCCCGCCCAATATCGTGCGACGTTCGAGCGTTTTTACGCCGAGATGGAAAAGCTCGCCGATACGATGTGCCGCGTGCTCGCGCTGGCGGTCGGGCTGCCGGAGAATTGGTTCGCCGACAAGATCGATCATCACGGCTCGACCGCCAATTGGGGTTATTACCCCGCCCAGGCGATCCCGCCCAAGCCCGGCCAGCTGCGCCAGGGTGCCCATACCGATATCGGCGGCTTCACCATTCTGGCGGCTGATCGCTCGCCCGGCGGGTTGCAGGTGATGAACCCCGACGGCGAATGGGAAGACGTACGCCCGCCCGACGGCACGCTCGCCATCAATCTCGGCGATCTGCTGGAGCGTTGGACCAATCGGCGTTGGAAGGCGACGCTCCATCGCGTGACCAATCCGCCGC
>JAIUNH010000433.1 GCA_020161965.1 Pseudomonadota bacterium | reverse complement strand
TCGCCGCGCTTGGCGGATTACGCCATCGCCAAGGCGGGGCTCGAACAAGCGACGCGCAATTTCGCCAAGCTCGGCGCGCCCCTCGGCATCCGCGTCAACGCGGTACGTCCGGGTTTCGTCGATACCGATCTCAATCGCTGGGCGGACGATCCCGATCGTTCCGCTTTTGCCGCGCGTGCCTCGCGTGTGCCGGTGGGGCGTGCCGCGACGGCCGGCGAAATCGCCGCCGCGATCGTGTTTCTCGCGGGCCCGGCGAGCAGTTACACGACCGGCACGGTGCTGACCGTCGCCGGCGGCGAATAGCTTAATTTCTAGGTCTTCTGTGCAATCGCAAGCACTGCGCGCAATTGTGAGAACTTCACGAATTTCGATCTTCCTCCAAATATTGGATAAAATAGCGATGCAAAGTCGCAGACGTATTTCAGTATCGGCCAGCGCCATATCAGAGGCAACTGAATCCAAGAACGGCAAACATCGCATTTAAATCCCGCCATCTTTAAGGCCGACTCAAGGCTGATCGGCGTGAATGGCGTCTGATGCGTATACTCGTCGTAGAAATATGTGCAGGTCCAACGCCAATCAGGTGTAATCACGATCAGCTTTGCGTCGGATTTCATGACGCGCTTTGCTTGGGCAAGACAGTGAGATATCTCCCTAATCGTGAGGTGCTCTATGCCCATTTTGAAAAAAACCAAATCAAAAGTCCCGTCCGCGAACGGCAAAATCGCATCCGCGATGTCGCAATTTAAAATATTATTTAATGGATCTTTATTATCTAAATCAATCCCATGGTAGTGAAAGCCTTTTCCTTCGAATATTGGTTTGAAGCTTCCCGTGCCACACGCTAAATCAAGTACTACCCCACCATTCTTCGAATATCCGATATCAAAAATATGCTCAATCATAAGATAATCATAACTAGTTGCGCCTCGTTTATGCGCGTAGTTCGCACTCAAATATCCTTTTTTCCCGCCTAAATCGTCCATAACTTCTTGCTTACTTGAGGTTTATAGCCACTTTGGCATGACATTTACGACCAACACATCGCTATCATGATTCGTTGGGAGATTCAAAAATCCCCGCGCCGGACCTTGTCTGCCACACCTTCGGCGAAGGGGCGGGGCATCACGCCGAGCTTGTCGCGCATCGGCGCCACGTCGAAAATTTTATCTTCCGCCGCGCGGGTCAATTCCGTCGCGTCGAAAGGCAGTTTGATGCCGATGCGCGCCGCGAAACGCGCCGCCGCCGCCAGCGCCGCGACGGGCACCGGGACGATGAATATCCAACGTTTCAACGCGGCGGCACTCTCGCGCACCATTTGCGCGTAAGGGATCGGCACAGGGCCGGCCAGCACGATCGGCTCGTCGTTCAAATCGGTGCGTTCCAGCGCCGCGACGACGCAAGCGATCACGTCGTCGATATGAACGGGCTGCACCGTATGTTTGCCGCCATCGGGCAAGGGCACGGGGATCGGCAAGAATCTCGGGAAGCGCGCCAGGAAGCGCAGAATGCGCCCGACATTGCGATCCGCCTTGTCGCCATAGATCATCGCGGGCAGCAGCACTTGCCCCGGCCGCCCGGTGGCTTTGAACGCCGCAAGCCCGTCGCGCACTGCATCGGCCGCCGGATCGTCGAGGCGCGAGAACACGCGCGTCGATCCCGTGACGACCAGTCGTACGTCCGGCGCCATCGCGTCGATCACCAGCTTCGTATGCTTGGCGTGTGCGACATAGGCGACCGCGTCCACATTCGCGACCGCTTTGGGCAAGGTTTCCGGCCGGTCGAAATCGCCGATCCGCCATTCGATGCCGTTGCCGAACTCGGCGAGTTTCGCCGGGTTGCGCCCCGTCGCGATCACTTCGTGGCCGCGCGCATGCAATGCCGCGACGACGCGCCGCCCGGTCATGCCCGTAGCGCCGACGACCGCGATCCTCATGTCAGCAATCCCAGCAAGCGTAGTTGTTTCTCGACCACTTTCGCCTCGTCGTAGAGCGTGCGGGCGCGGGAGAGCCCCGCTTCGCCCATACGTGCGCACATGCCCGCATCGCCCGCGATCTTCGTCAACGCCTCGCCCAACGCGATCTCGTCGCGCAGGGGTACGAGCAAGCCGGTCTCGCCGTCGATCACTTCCTCGCGGCTGCCGCGAATATCGGTGGCGATCACCGGCAGACCGGACAGCATCGCTTCGACGATCGAGCGCGGCATGCCTTCGCGGTGCGACGGCAGCGTAAACGCATCGACCGCGCGCAGAATTTCCGGCACGTCGGCGCGATAACCGAGGAAACGGATGCGCTTCGACAATTCCGGATCGGCCTCGACCGCTTTAATATCGGTGTCGATCGATTGCGCGTGGTCCGAAGCCAAACGATCGCCGACGACCCAGAGCTCGGCATTGGTCGCGCGCTTCATCGCGCGGAACAATTCGGGATAGCCCTTCTCGGCGACCAAGCGGCCGATCATCGCGATCACCGGCTTGTCGATCGGCGTGCCCAACGCGGCGCGCAAGCGCGCGCGCGTATCTTCGCCCGGCAAAGCGGGGCGGAACTTCGCGGGATCGGAGCCGTTGCCGATCGCCTCGATCGTGCCGCCCTTGCACAGATTCAAGCGGCGCGCGGTGGCGGCGTCTTCCTCCGCTTGCGTGAAAAGTACATCGGTGAAACGCCCGCCGAACCATTCCAAGCCCACATGCAACGCGCGTTTGGCGGCATGCATGTGTTCGTGGAAATAGAACCCGTGCGCGGTGTAGACGACGCGCCCCACACCTGCCGCCTTGGCGGCGGGCCGCCCGGCCAGCGCCGCGACCGGCGTGTGGACATGCACTAGGTCGAAACGCTCGGCCGCGAAAATTTCTTTCAAGGCGCGATAGGCCCGCAGCAATGCGATCGGATTGGACGAGCGCTGAATGGGCACGTCGATCACGCGAAAGCCTTCGGCTTCGATCTGGAGCGTCAATCCGCCGCGCGCGCAGGCGCCGACCACGTCGTGGCCCGCCGCGCGCTGGGCGCGCATCAACGGCATCAGAAAATGATGCAGCGTGAAGTCGACGGCACAGAGTTGGCAGATTTTCATCGCGAATCCCGATATACCCCCGAATATCGGTCTTGGCGAGGGACGGGGCTATCGGCTACCGGCGCTCAGCATGCGCTTGGAACGTGCGCATGCCTGTGGATCGTTCTCCAAAAAATCGAGAATCTGGTGTGCCGTCCATTTATGCCCCTCCGGCGACCAATGCATGTCGCGACGGAACGACGCGTCGCGCAGCGGGCGCTTTTCTCGGTCAATCACCCAATTTGCCTGATCGAGAACGGGAATGCCCGCGGCGGCCAAGGAAGATTCGAAGCGTGCATTGATATATGGCGCCCAAGCGAAGCGGATCGGGTTGGGCTCGCTTTCCGTGTCGAGGCGCTTGGTCAACCACCAAGTTTTCAACGCAACCAGTCGCGCCTGGTCGCGCTTCGCGCGAGCAGCAAAGGCACGAAACGCCCATTCGGTCGCCGCGAAAGCTTGGGCGTATACTAGGGGTTCGCCTTCACCTGCTACGATGCGGGTCGTAACGTCGTCGTCGATTTCGTTCGTCCAGCGTACGAGCGGATCGCCGAGCTGAGCGGCGATCCGCGCCCGCATCGCAGCGGCATGCGCGCGTTGGGCGGGCGAATCGTCAGGCAGATCGCGCAGCCAGGCCGCGATCTCGGGCGCCACCAGTTGCAGCCAATAGATAAGCCGCAAATACCCATACGAGTAATCGGTTAGAAATTCGGTGAAGCGCGCTCGCCGACTGCCCAGTGGACGTGATGGCGCTTCCGGCGCCTCTTGCCGCCAATTCGCCTTTGGCGGGACTTCACGAAAACCGTTGCCGTC
>JAIUNH010000432.1 GCA_020161965.1 Pseudomonadota bacterium | reverse complement strand
AACGCCCTGATCGGCGATCTGCCCGCCGTCGCGCGTCCGGCCGCCGAGGCGCTGGAACGCGCCTCGTCGTTCGGCATGCCGCCGCTCGACCGCAACGCTTTCGTCTACGACGAAACCTTCAAGGCGACCTTCGCCAAGCTGCTGACCGCCGCGGCCGGGCTCGACATGCCGCAAGCCGCGCGCGATGCGCTCGAGCGTTTGATCGCCGCCGACGATGCGCGGCATGAGGAACTTGCGCGCAGCATGCTGGCCGATTCCGCCGAGGTCGAATTCCTCGCCGATCACATTTTCGTCGCGGCCGCGTTGCAGGTGCATCTCGTACGCCTCGCCGCCACACTCGACGCCGACAAGCTGGTCGAAATCGGGCCAGGTGCGTGCCCGTCTTGCGGCGGGCCGCCGGTTTCCACGATGGTCGTCGGCTGGGTCGGTTCGCATGGCAGTCGTTTTTGTGTGTGCGCGCATTGCGCGACGAAGTGGAACTATGTGCGCATCAAATGCACGCTGTGCGGCGAGACCAAGGGGATCGAGTATCACGAGGTCGACGGCTCGGGCGGGGCGGTGAAGGCCGAAAGCTGCACGTCCTGCGGTGGCTATGTGAAGGCGCTGCAACAGATCAAGCATCACGACGTCGATCCGGTCGCCGACGATGTGGCCTCGCTCGCGCTCGATATCTTGATGCGCGAAGAAGGCCGAAGACGCGGTGCGGTGAACCCCTTCCTGTTCGGCTACTGACATGGCCCCCGAGGACACCGGCATTTCCCCCCGACGCCGGCTTCCGTCGGTGGACGAGGCGCTGAAAGCGCCCGAGGCGGCGGCAGCACTCGCCAAGCACGGGCGCACGGCAATGGTCGATGCGTTGCGTGCCGCCATCGCCGAATTTCGCGCGAAGGGCGAGGGCGCTTCGGCGGCCGACGCCGCGAATGCCGCCACAATGCGGCTCGACAAAGCGGATCGGCCGCGCTTGCGCGCCGTGCATAACCTTACGGGCACGATCCTGCACACCAATCTCGGTCGCGCCTTGCTTGCCGAGGCGGCGATCGATGCCGCGACCGCCGCCATGCGATCGGCCGTGGCGCTCGAATACGATCTTTCGACCGGCAAGCGCGGCGAGCGCGACGATGTCGTGCGCGAGATTCTGTGCAAGCTCACGGGCGCGGAAGACGCGACCGTGGTCAACAACAACGCGGCGGCGGTGCTGCTCTGCCTCAACGCCATCGGGGCGGGCAAGGAAACGATCGTCTCGCGCGGCGAATTGATCGAAATCGGCGGCGCATTCCGCATGCCCGATATCATGGCGCGCGCGGGTACCAATCTGGTCGAAATCGGTACGACCAATCGCACCCATGCGAAGGATTACGCGGGCGCCATCGGCGAACGTACGGCGCTGCTGATGAAGGTCCATACGTCGAACTACCGCATCCAGGGTTTCGTCAAAGAAGTCTCCCCCCGTGAAGTGGCGGAGATCGCCCATGCGCGCGGCCTGCCGATGCTCAACGATCTGGGCTCCGGCACATTGATCGATCTCGACGGTTATGGGCTTGCGCACGAGCCGACGGTGGCCGAAGCGGTCGCGGAAGGGGCGGATCTCGTCACTTTCTCCGGCGACAAATTGCTCGGCGGCCCGCAGACCGGCTTCATCGTCGGCAAGAAGGCGTTGATCGAGCAGATCAACCGCAATCCGATGAAGCGGGCCTTGCGCGTCGATAAGATGCGTCTGGCCGCGCTGGAAGCGACGCTGCGGCTCTATCTCAACCCCGAGAAACTCGCCGAACGTCTGCCGACGATGCGTTTGATCGCACGGCCGGTGGCGGAGATCGAAGCCGTCGCGGCGCGTATCGCCGGACCGATCGGCCAAGTCCTGGGTGCGCGTTTCGCCGTCGCGCCGATCCAATGCGAAAGCCAAGTCGGCTCGGGCGCCATGCCGCTCTCGGTCTTGAAAAGCGCGGGCGTGTCGATCAAAGGCCGGCCGCTCGATGCGCTCGCCGCCGCGCTGCGCGAATTGCCGGTGCCCGTGATCGGCCGTTTGGAAGACGGCGCGCTTGTCCTCGATTGCCGGTGCCTGGAGGACGAGCCCGCGTTCCTCGCCAATTTCGCGAATCTCGTTTTGCCATGAGTGCGGCCGTCGACATTCAGGCGGAGATGGCGCGTGCGCGCGACGCCGCCGACCGCGAGGATTACCAGGCGGCACTCGCGATCTGGGGGCCGCTAGCCCATGCCGGTGTGGCGCGCGCCCAGAACAATATCGGCGCTTGTTTCGCTGAAGGGATGGGCGTCGAGCGCGACGGCGACCTCGCGCGCAAATGGTTGGAGCTTTCGGCGGCTGCGGGTGATCCGATCGGCCAGCGCAATCTTGCCACGCTGCTGTTCCGGGGCGAGCTTGTGCCCATCGACGTGATGCAGGCGGCCGATCTCTATCGCAAATCGGCCGAAGGCGGCGACGCGCTGGCCCAAGACATGCTGTCCTGGCTGCTGCTCGAAGGCGAAGATCTGCCGACCGATCCGGCCGAGGCGTTGCGCTGGGCCAAGAAGGCGGCCGAGCAGGGTATCGCCTCGGCGATGACGCGCATCGGCATGATCCACCACAACGCGCTGGGCGTGGACCGCAACCCGGCCGTGGCCGCGCATTGGTGGCGTGAAGCCGCGTCGCGCGGCGACGCCGACGGGCAGGCGATGTACGGGGCGGCCTTGCATCTGGGGGCGGGTGTCGAGCGCGATCCTGCCGAAGCGTTGGCGTGGCTCACGCGCGCCGCCGCAAACGGCAGCAAACTTGCCGAACCCTTCCTGCCGGCCGCGCAAGCGGCGGTGTCGCCATGATCGTCGGTACCGCCGGGCATATCGATCACGGCAAGACGTCGCTGGTGCGCACGCTGACCGGCGTCGACACCGATCGTCTCAAGGAAGAGAAGACGCGCGGCATTTCGATCGAACTCGGCTTCGCCTATTTGCCGGCTCCCGATGGGCAGATCGTCGGTTTCGTCGACGTGCCCGGCCATGAAAAGCTCGTCCACACGATGCTGGCCGGCGCGAGCGGCATCGATTTCGTCGTGCTGGTCGTTGCGGCCGATGACGGCATCATGCCGCAAACGCGCGAACATCTTGCCATCGTCGAATTGCTCGGCATCAAGCGCGGTCTAGTTGCGCTGACCAAGATCGACGCCGTCGCCGAGGATCGCGTCGAGGAAGTGACGCGCGAGATCGAGAACGCGCTGGCCGATACGTTGTTGGCGGGCGCTGCGATCCATCCCGTGTCGTCGATCACGGGGCAGGGGATCGCCGAGTTGAAAGCAGCGCTGTTCGAAGCTTCGGCCGCGATCCCGCGTCGGCCCGACGACGGGCGCTTTCGCTTGGCCGTCGATCGCTGCTTCGCGTTGGCAGGGGCGGGCACAGTCGTGACCGGCACGGTGTTGTCGGGGCGCGTGAAGGTCGGCGACGCGGTTGTCGTCAGCCCCTCCGGTTTGACCGCGCGCGTGCGCTCGATCCATGCCCAAAACCGCGCATCGGAGGAAGGCCGTGCGGGCGATCGTTGCGCGCTTGGCCTGACGGGCGCCGATATCTCCAAAGACGCGATATCGCGTGGCGATGTGGTGCTCGACGGCTTGCTGCATGCGCCGACCGACCGCATCGACGCCGAATTGACCGTGATGCGCGGTGAGCCCAAGCCCGTTGGGCAATGGATGCCGGTGCGCCTGCATCACGCCTCGGTCTCGGTGCCTGCACGCATCGTGCTGCTCGACGACGCCGACGTGGCGTCGGGTAAGACGGCGCCCGTGCAGCTCGTGCTCGAGGCGAAGATCGCCGCCGCCGTCGGCGATCGTTTCGTTATCCGCGACGTCTCGGCGCAGCGCACGATCGGCGGCGGGCGTTT
>JAIUNH010000431.1 GCA_020161965.1 Pseudomonadota bacterium | reverse complement strand
CCGCGAGGGCTGGGAACAGGCCGAGCAGCCCGGCGGTGACGATCTGCACGGCGAGCGCCGCCAGCAGCAGCCCGAAAATGCGGTTGAGGATGTTGAGGCCGATGCGCCCGAGCTTGGCGCCGATGGGCTCCGCCAGCCGCAAGGCAACCCATACCGCGATGCAGGCGATGGCGATGCAGGCGACGATGGCGAAGGCATGCGCCCATTCCGGGCTGCGCTTCATCTCGATGATGGTGGAGGAGATGGCACCCGGCCCGACCAGCAGCGGCATGCCGATGGGCACGACGCCCAAGGCCGATTTCTGGCCGGCTTCGTCCGCTTCCGCCTGCGAATGCTGCACGGGCGACAATTGCGCGTTCAGCATCGACAGGCTCATCAAGAACAACACGATTCCGCCGCCCACGCGAAAGGCGTCGAGGCTCGTGCCCAGCACGCGCAGCAGCACGTCGCCGGTGAAGGCCGACACGATCAGCACCGAGAACACGGTCATCGCCGCCATGTCGGCGGTGCGGGCACGGAAGCCTCGGCGCTGGCCTTCGGTAAGTGCAAGGAACACCGGGATCGCGGCGAAGGGCGTCAAAATCGCCAGCAGCGTGACGACGAAACGCGAATAATCGGCGAAATGTCCCACGCGTCCTCCCCGGTCGCGACGCTACCCCTGATAGGGATGCGTCTTGATCCAGTGATGCGCGATATCCTTGCGGCGCGCAACCCAAACCCGGTCGTGCTTCTCGATATGGTCCATGAAGTTCTGCAACGCGCGGAAGCGGCCAGGCCGGCCGATCGTGCGCAGATGCAGGCCGACCGACATCATCTTCGGCGCTTCATCGCCTTCGGCGTAAAGCGTATCGAACGCGTCGCGCGCATATTCGAACCAGTCGGTGCCGGTGTTGAAGCCCTGCGCGGTGCCGAACTTCATGTCGTTGACGTCCAGCGTATAGGGGATCATCAGCAGCGGCTTCTTGTCCGGCACGCTCCAATAGGGCAGGTCGTCGTTGTAGCAATCGCCCGCGTGCAGCATGCCGAACTCGCTGGCCAGCTTCAGCGTGTTGGGCGAGAAGCGGCCCGTGTACCAGCCGACGGGCTTGCTGCCCGTCGTCTTCTCGATCGCGTCGATGGCGAGCTTGAAATGCTTGCGTTCCTCAGCAATCGGCATGTTTTGGTAGTCGTACCAGCGCCAGCCATGGCTCGCGACCTCGTGGCCGCCTTCGGCCATCGCGCGACCCGCATCGGGGTGGCGAGACAGCGCCATGCCCACGGCCCAGGAGGTGAAGGGCATTTTGCGCTTCTCGAATTCCCGCAAGATGCGCCAGAACCCGGCGCGGCTGCCGTATTCGTAGACGCTCTCCGTGCTCTCGTCGCGCTTCTTCTGGCGCGGAATCAGGCCGACGACTTCTTGCAGATAGGTCTCGCTCTCCTTGTCGCCGTGCAGGATCGAACGCTCGGCGCCTTCTTCGTAGTTCACGACGAACGACACCGCGATCTTCGCGCGGTTGGGCCATTGGGCGTGCGGCGGGTTGCGGCCATAGCCGATCAGATCGCGGGGATAGGCGGGCGCTTTCTTCGGCTTGACCTTAGCCATTGCTTTGTTCCTCGACGGGAGACGTCAGAATACGGACAAAATTGAGCAGCATGGCATCCGAGCCGCGCGCGCCGATGAACGAGATGCCGACGGGCGCGTCGCCCGCGAAGCCGGCGGGCACGCTGATCTGTGGCAAGCCGCAAAGCCCGGCGATGCAGGTGAACTGGAACGTGCGCATACGCACGCGTTCGAGCGTCGCGTCGTCCGCGTCGCGCAACGGCGGCGGCACGGGTGCCGTCGGCATGCACAGGATCGTGCCCGGCAGCAGCAATTCGTCGAGCCGCTTGATCGCCGCTTCGCGCATCGGCAATGCCTTGGCGAAATCCGCCTCCGTCACCGTCTTGGCGTAAGCGAACCGCGCGGCGACATCCGCACCGAATTTCGGCTTCACGCTGTCGATCCATTCGCCGTGTGCTGCCCACGCTTCACGGCCCGACAACACGCGATAGCACGCGGTCCAATCGGCGAGGGCCGCGCCGCCGACTTCGACGTCGTAGACATATTCGAAGAACGAGCGCGCGCGGCCGATCCACGGCAACACGGCTTGCGTGACCTCGGGATCGCACAGGCGCTGCGCGTCCGATGCGATCAGCAGGCGATTGGGCTCGGGCGGCGGATCGGTTTCGTCGAGCAACGCGCGCCCGACGCGTTCGAGCAATTCCGCCTCGCGCGCGAACCAGCCGACCGTGTCGTAGGACGGGGCGAGCGGCACGACACCTTCGGTCGAGATGCGCCCGTGCGTCGGGCGCATGCCGAAAATCCCGCAGTAGCTGGCCGGGATGCGCACCGATCCCCCGGTATCCGTACCCAGCGCGAAGTCGCAAGCGCGGCCCGCGACCGCCGAAGCCGAGCCCGAGGACGAGCCACCGGGCACGCGGTCCGGGGCGGCGGGGTTCAGCGGCATGCCGTAATGGATGTTATGGCCCGAGATGCCGAAGGCGAGTTCGATCGTCTGCGTCTTGCCGCTGAGCGTGGCGCCCGCATGGAGAAGCTTTTCGATCGCGGGTGCGGTCGCCGTCGCCAGATTATGCGTTTGCAGCCAGGTGGGATTGCCGGCACCCGTGCGCTTGCCGGCGACATCGAACAAATCCTTCGCCGCGAAGACGAGGCCGCGCAACGGCCCGCCTTCCGGATTGCCTTGGACGTAGACGCGTTCGTAACGTGTGTATGCGTTCAGATTCATGCCTTCATTCCGCGCGCGATGTAATTGCGCCAGCCGCCCAGATGCGTGATGTCGGTCGCGCCCTCGAACCCGGCGGGCTCGCAGACGAAGCCCTTCACCCAGCTTCCGTCGTCGAGTTCGATCGTGCCGATCGCCATCGGCGGGGGCACCAACGCCACGAAGGTACCAAATGCGTCGGGGGCGAGCGACCAGATCTCGATCTCGATCGCTGCGCCGTCTTCGCCGCGTTTCAAGCCCGGCTTGGGCGGCGTCTGACCCGCGAGCGCGAACAGGCGATACTTGGCCGACGTTTTTCCGGCGCGAACGAGTTTGGCGCCGCGCTCCGTCAATTGCCCGTGCAATGCCATGCCGGAGAGATGCGCGCCGACGACGGCGATTTCAATACGATCCGAAATCGCGGGCGCGGCCGCAGCGGCGGGCTGCGGCTGCTTCGTCGCGCCCAAGGGCAGGCCCGTATCGCGGTGGAACGCTTCGCCCAACGCGGCAAGCGACGCATCCGCCCAGGCCGGGCCGATCAGCGTCAGGCCCGACGGCAAGCCGTCGTCGCGCATCCCCGCCGGAATAGCGAGGCCCGACAGGTCGAGCAGGTTCACGAAATTCGTGTAGTAGCCAAGCTGCGTGTTGCGCAGCACGGGCTCCGCCTTCAATTGCTCGAGCGTGAAGATCGAGCCGGAGGTCGGCAGGGCCAGCACGTCGATGTCGTTCCACACGCCGGCGGCGGCACGGCGCAATTCCTCGAGCTTGTAGAGCGCGCGGAACGTCGCGACCGCATCGTATTTCGATGCGTTGGAAATCACCGCGCGCGTGGTCGGGAACAGCGCGTCGGGATTTTCGCGCATCAGTTTTTCGATCGCGGCGTAGCGCTCGGCGACCCACGGGCCGTCGTATAGAAGGTCCGCCGTCGCTTTGAACGGCGCGTAGTCGAACTCGACGCGCGCACCGCCGAGCTTTTCCAAACGGCGCAGCGCGTCGGCGTAGATTTTCGCGGCACGATCGTCGCCGAAGAATTCGAGCAGCGGCGCTTTCGGTACGCCGAAGCGGAACGATTTCGGGGCCGCGCGCCGGGCGAGCGTGCCCGCCATCCGTCGCGAATAGGGATCGGCCGCGTC
>JAIUNH010000430.1 GCA_020161965.1 Pseudomonadota bacterium | reverse complement strand
GCGAGCGCCAGGAAGAACGCGAAATTGAGTGGCGAGCGCGGGGCGTCGATTCCGATCCAGCCCAGCATCGTTTGCATCGAGGGCAGGACCGCGTTCGCGGCGAAGCGTCGCGTTTCGGGCGCACCTCGGCCGGGTTCCAGCATCACGTTGCTGAGCAGATAGGTCATCAACGCGGCGGCGATGAAATTGAACATGATCGTCGTGATGACGACATGGCTGCCGCGCTTGGCCTGAAGCCAGCCGGGGATCGCCGCCCAGATCGCGCCGAACGCCATGCCGAGCGCGATCGCGCCGATGAAGATGACCGGCCAAGGCAGGAAATCGAGATAGAGGCAGACGAGCGCCACGCCCAGCCCCGCGACGTAGGCTTGGCCTTCGCCGCCGATATTGAACAGGCCGGCATGGAAGGCGAGCGCCACGGCCAAGCCGGTAAAGATGAAATTCGTCGCGTAATAAAGCGTGAACGCGATGGCCTCGGGATAGCCGACGGCGCCTTCGATCAGAATGCGCATGGCGCGCGACGGATCTTCACCGATCGCTAGCACG
Organism: Pseudomonadota bacterium; assembly: GCA_020161965.1. GTDB lineage: Bacteria > Pseudomonadota > Alphaproteobacteria > CACIAM-22H2 > CACIAM-22H2 > Tagaea. The sequence continues at coordinate 3,339 of JAIUNH010000430.1, read as the reverse complement.
ACCAGCCCCGAGAGCACGAAGGCGAGAAGCAGATTGATCAGCGGCAGCAGGACGTAATCCGCCCAGGCCGGCATATCGCCGCGCGAACTCATGCCGCGATACCCGCCATCATCAGGCCGAGACGCTTTTCGTCGGCCGTGGCGCCGTCGGCCTCGCCGATGATCTTGCCGCCGCACACGACCAGAATGCGGTCGGCCAACGCCAATATCTCGTCGAGCTCGCAGCTCACCAGCAAGATCGCCTTGCCGCGATCGCGCATCTCAACGATGCGCTTATGGATGAACTCGATCGCGCCGATATCCACGCCGCGCGTCGGCTGGCCGACGAGCAGCAAATCGGGATCGCGGTCGATCTCGCGGCCCAGCACGATCTTCTGCTGATTGCCGCCGCTGAATTGGCCGGAGCGCAAACGCGGATCGGCGGGGCGCACGTCGAACTGCCCCATCAGATCGCGGCAGCGTTCGACCGAGCGGCTTTCCGACAGCAGCGGCCCGCGCTGCAGCGCGTCGTCGTCGTGATAGCCGAGGATCGCGGTCTCGTAGGCTTCGAAGCCCGTGACCATGCCCATGCGATGGCGGTCTTCCGGCACATGGGCGATGGCGATCTGGCGCGCGAATTTGGCGCGCGCGGGCACGCCCGGCGGCGGCAACGCTTCGCCTTTATAGAGAATGCGACCGGACGCGACTTGGCGAAGCCCCGCCAGCGTTTCCAGGATTTCGGTCTGGCCGTTGCCCGACACGCCGGCGATGCCGACGATCTCGCCCGCGCGCACCGAGAAGGAAATATCCTGCAAACGTGCGGCTCCGCGTTCGTCGATGCAGCTCAGATGCTCGACACGCAGGATCTCGGCACCGGGTGCTGAAGCCGCTTTGGGCACGCGCGTCGCCACGCGGCGCCCGACCATCAATTCGGCGAGTTCCGCCTGGTTCGTGTCCTTCGTTTCGAGTGTGGCGACGAGTGCGCCCTGGCGCATGACGGTGACGCGGTCGGTGATCGCCATGATTTCGCGCAGCTTATGCGTGATTAGCAAGACGGTGCTGCCTTGGCTGCGCCACAGCGCCAAAAGCTCGAAAAGCTTGTCGGCCTCTTGCGGCGTCAGCACCGCCGTCGGCTCGTCGAGGATCAGAATCTTGGCGCCGCGATAAAGCGCCTTGAGGATTTCGACGCGCTGCTGCGCGCCGACATGCAGCGTCTCGACCTTCGCGTCGAGATCGACGTCGAGGCCGTAATCGCGCGCAAGGCGCGTCAACTCGGCGCGCGCGGCCGCTTCGCCCTTGGCGAGCAAGGCGCCGCCTTCGGCTCCCAGCAGCACGTTTTCGAGGACGGTGAAATTCTCCACCAGCATGAAATGCTGATGGACCATGCCGATCCCGGCGGCGATCGCGTCCTGCGGCGAGGCGATGTTCACGCGCTTGCCGTCGACTTCGATCGTGCCGGAATCGGCTTGGTAATACCCGTAGACGATGCTCATCAGCGTCGACTTGCCGGCGCCGTTTTCGCCCACGATGCCGTGGATCGAACCTTTGGCGACCGACAAGTCGATGCCGCGATTGGCGTGCACCGGGCCGAAGCGCTTGTCGATGCAAGACAAGCGCAGGGCGGGTTGCGTCACGATGCCGCCGTCAACGCATGACGTCGGTGACGACGATCTTCCCGTCGATGATCGCTTGGCGCGCTTCGTCGATACGCTTCAGAACGTCCGCCGACAGCAGCGCCTTGTTGTTGTCGTCGATCGCCACGCCCACGCCCTCTTCCTTGAGGCCGAGTGCGCGCGCACCCGGCTTCCAGCTGCCCGCGCGGGCTTGGGTCATCGCTTCGTAGACGGCGACGTCCACGCGCTTGACCATCGAGGTCAGCATCGTGCCCGGATGCAGATGGTTCTGGTTGCTGTCCACGCCGATGGCGAATTTACCCGCGTCCTTCGCGGCCTGATAGACGCCGGTCCCCGTGGCGCCGGCGGCGGCGAACACGACGTCCACGCCGCGATCGAACTGGCCGCGCGCGAGTTCCGCACCGCGCGTGGGATCGCGGAAGGCGGTCGGCGTCGTGCCGGTCATGTTCATGAACACTTCGGCGGAAGGCTTGGCGTATTTCGCGCCTTCCTCGTAGCCCTTGTAGAATTTGCGGATGATCGGCACGTCCATGCCGCCGACGAAACCGACCTTGCCGGTCTTCGAGACGAGGGCGGCGGCCATGCCGACCAGGAACGAGCCTTCATGCTCGCGGAACGTCACCGACTGCACGTTGGGCAGATCGACGACCGAATCGATGATCGTAAATTTGACGTTCGGGAATTCCTTGGCGACGGTTTCGATCGCCGCATGGTTGTTGAACCCGACCGCGATCACGACCGAAGCGCCACGGCGCGCGAGGTTTCGGATCGCCTGTTCGCGCTCGGCCGTGTTGGTGATCTCGAACTCGTTATAGGTGACGCCCGTTTCCTTCTTGAAACGCTCGGCGCCGTCATAAGCCGCTTGGTTGAACGAGCGGTCGAACTTGCCGCCGATGTCGAACATCACGGCGGGCGGCGTCTGGGCGGCGGCCGAACCGGCGATCGCGAGCGCGAGGGCCGCGGCGAGAACGGGGGTCTTCATGTTTTCGTCTCCCTGGGGGCGTTAATGCCCGGGACGAATGTGGCAAAGGCGTTTCGCCGGATCAATGGCCCTATGCTAAAGCAGACCGGGTTTCGGCCCGGTTTGCCGGTTTTGCGGTGGAAAAAGTCCCATGAATCTCGACGCACTTGATACGCCCGCCTTGGTTCTCGACCTGGACGCGATGGGGCGGAACATCGCCAAGATGGCCGAATTCGCCCGAAAGGCCGGGGTAATGCTGCGCCCCCACGCCAAAACGCATAAAAGCCCGGCCGTCGCCCGGCGCCAGATCGCCGCCGGTGCCGTCGGCGTGTGCTGCCAGAAGGTCGGCGAGGCCGAGGTGATGGTCGAGGGCGGGGTGACCGACGTGCTGGTCACCAACGAGATCGTCGGCGCCACCAAGGTCGCACGCCTTGCGGGCTTGGCGCGGCTCGCGACGATCCGCACCGTGGTCGACCATCCGGACGGGCTCGACGCGCTTGCCGCCGCATGCGTCGCGGCGGGCGTGGAAATGGGCGTGCTGGTCGAATGCGATTTGGGGGCGGGGCGATGCGGTATCGCCGATCCGGCCGCCGCCGTCGTCCTCGCCAAGCGCGTGATTGCCACCAAGGGCGTGCGCTTTGATGGGTTGCAGGCCTATCACGGCAAGATCCAGCATATCGCCGGATGGGCGCAACGCCGGGCGGGGGCGGAGGCGTGCAACGCCAAGCTCGCCGAATTCCGCGCGGCCTTCGCCGCCGCCGGAATC
>JAIUNH010000429.1 GCA_020161965.1 Pseudomonadota bacterium | reverse complement strand
GATATGCGCAATCAGCCCGAAGGTCGTCGCGGGCACGTCGACGGGTCCGGGCACGAGGGCGCGCAACGAATCCTCGATTTCCGCGAGGGGGGCCGCGCGCTTCGCGGCCGCATCGGCCAGCGACACGCCGCCGCCGCAACAGAAATCCAACTTGTGACGGCGGAATACCGCCGAAGCGCCGGGCAGTTCGGCCGCGATCGCGCCGATCTGACGTTCGGCGAAGCGGGTCGTTTCGATGCTTTCCATGGGCTCTCTCCTTCGCCGGCGCGCCGGCATCAAATTGGTATTTTCAAAGCCACTTAACGTTCCGCCCATGTACTGGTATTGTCAATACCAATTGGAGGTTCACATCGTGCGGCTTCTCGCTTCGACGGATTTTGCTTTGCGAATCCTGCTGCGGCTCGTCGTCGCACCCGATCGGCGGCTGGATACGCCCGGCCTTGCGATGGCGACGGGCGTGCCGCGCAACCACGTCCACAAGATCGTCCAAAGCCTTGCCGCCGCCGGATATGTCCGCACGACGCGCGGCAGCGGTGGCGGCGTCGCCCTGATCCGTTCGCCCGCGCAAATCCATATCGGCGCGGTCGTGCGCCACTTCGAGGCGGAGCAAGCCTTGGTCGAATGCGATCGTAAGGACGGCGGCGCCTGTCCGCTGACGCCGGACTGCGCGCTGCGCGGCATCCTCGGCCGCGCACGCGACGTCTTTCTCAGCACGCTGGATTCGACCAGCCTCGCCGAATGCGTCCCCGGCCTCCTTAGCGGCAATCGGGACAATCGGACGCAACCGCGGCCCCGAACGCGGCGAATGCCTGCCGCCGCTTCGCGCTGACCGGCTCGGCCGGATGATCGACGCGCGAATCGATCGGCGGCAAACGGTCGCGATCGGCCGCGCAGGACAAATGCGGTCCCAAATCGCGCAATAGCCCGTCGTAAATCGCGTAGATCCAGCCATGAAGATTGAGCGCCTTCCCCGATCCCCAGGCGCGCTCGACGATCGGCGTCGCCGCAAGCCGACGCACCTGCATCTCGACGTTCAACTCGCAAAGCCGGTCGAGGCGCAAATCCGGATTGGCGATGGCATCGAATTTCGCGCGATGCCCGCGATACAGCATCGACAAAGGCTGGAGCCAATGGTCGAGCATCGCGCCGATCTCACCCGAGATCGCGCGCCGAACGCCGCCGCATCCGTAATGCCCGCAAACGACGATATGCTCGACGCCCAATTGATCGACGGCGAATTCCAGGACCGATAGGATATTCATGTCGCTGGTGTGAACGAAATTCGCGATGTTGCGATGAACGAAGACTTCCCCCGGATCGAGGTCGAGCACGTCGTTCGCCGTCACGCGGGAATCGGAACACCCGATCCATAGATAGTTGGGCGTTTGCTGCTCCGCGAGCCGCCGGAAGAAATCCGGATCGTCGTGTGTCTTACGCGTCGCCCACGCGACGTTCCGGTCGAATAGATGATCGAGCGTGCGCGCCATATTATTCTCCGAAATATCCTTGTCGCGCCGCGACGGAATCGCCGCCCGCCCCGCATCGCGTCGCCATATCGGCCGCGAGCCGCGCAAGATCGCCCGATGTCAAACGCTTGCGTGCAAGCGGCAGAACGAGCGCGTTCTCCCAATCGATGTGACGGCGCATGGCACCGATGAACGTTGCGACGATGGCCGCGAATCCCGCCTCGGGGGCGCATCGGCTTGCACATTCACGCAAGCCCGCGATCACGGCGAGCGACAGATCCCGCGCCCGCGCGCGCTCGCCTTCCACCAATCCCAGTATCCGGTCGATACCATCCGCCGCCTGGCAGCGTTCGCGCAACAGCGGGAACAGCGCCTCCGCTTCCTCGGCCAGATGGCGCGCGATGTCGCCAAGCAGGAAATCCAGCAGAAAACGGGCCGTCGCCGCCCGCCGCGCCACGCGGTGATCGGCCGCCATCCGTTCGAGATGGGCGAGGAACGCGCGAAACCGATAATGCTCGGCCTCCAGAAAATCGAGCGGCGCCGACAGCAATCGCAGATCGGCGGGCTCGATCATCGGATTGCGCGGCGCGCGCATGGCCGAACCTAGTCGGGACGCATGCCGGCTTGCGCCGCCAGATCGCGCAGATACTGCGATACGGCTTCGCGATAGGCTTTATCCTCCAACTGCCGCGCGATGCGGGCGCGCACGGCGTCGTAGGGCAAGGGCCGGCCCGACGCGCGCTGATCGACGCGCGCGACGTGAAACCCGTAGCGCGTGGGGATCGGTGCGGCACAAAGCTCGCCTTCGTCGAGCGCGAACAGATAGGTCTCGAATTCCGGCACCGTCGTGCCGCGCGAAACCTGCCCCAACGATCCGCCATTCGCACCCGACGGGCAGGCGGAGCTTTCCCGTGCGATCGCCCCGAACCGGGCCGGATCGGCTTCGATCGCCTTCAACGCGGCCTGCGCTTTATCAAACGCACGCGCGCGCGCGTCCTTGTCGTCCGGCGCGGCGGCGAACAGGATGTGCCGCGCTTCGAGCAGATCGGGGCTGCGATAGCTCTCCGGGTTGGCGTCGAACCAGGCGCGGCATGAAACTTCGTCCGCCGCCGGCACCGTCACCTCGGCCTCCAGCACCGCCTCAATCGCGTCGGCGATCTCGGTTTCCGACGGTTTCTCGACCGTCAGAAGGCCGAGAATGCGCGCACGATCGACGAGCAATCCCCGGATCATCAAGCTGCGTTCGGCCGCCGCACGCGCGGCGTCCAGCGATGGGGCGGGTGCGTATTGCATCTCCGCCGCGATCTCGCGTTCTTCAAGCATGGCGCCCACCTCCCCGACGACGAACGATTTGATAGCTGCGGAACACGTAGCCGACCGGCGCGCTCCAGATATGAACAAGCCGCGAGAATGGGAAGACCAGGAACATCGTGAAGCCGAGCACCAGATGCGTCCGGTAGGGCCAGGCGAGATCGGCGAGTGCTTGCGCATCGCCGCCGCGCAGCGTGACGATCCGCTGGATGTAATCGGAGAGGACCAACATCACCGCGCCGTCCGGATGCTGCAACGAATAGGGGATCGTCACCATTCCCAGCGTCAACTGCACCCAGAGCAGCAGCACGATCGCGATATCCATCGTCGAACTCGTGGCGCGAATGCGCGGATCGGTCAGGCGGCGATGGATCAGCAGCGTCAAGCCGATCCAGCAGAACGTGCCGAACACGCCGCCCGCGACGATCGCCAATAATTGCTTGGCTTCGACGCTCAAGCCCAAGGACGTGTAGATTTCATGCGGCGTCAGCAGCCCGACGAAATGTCCGGCGAAGATCGCCAATATCCCGATATGGAACAGATTCGATCCCCAGCGAAGCTGGCGCGCGCGTAGCATTTGGCTGGAGCCGGAGCGCCAGGAATATTGCTCGCGGTCGAACCTGATCCAACTGCCGATCAGGAACACGCTGACGCAGATATAGGGATAGATCTCGAACAGGAATTTTTGGATCCAGAGCATCGGCCTCTCTCCCTTCAACCCGCGTTCATTCGCGCGACCCATTCGGCCGCTTTGCCGCAGGAAGCGGCATCGGCCGCCGCCTCGCCCGGACCGAACCGGATTTCGGACTCGGCCCAGTCGCGATCGATCTCGTCCAAGGTCGGATCGCGATCGGGCAGACCGTCATCGGCCGGCGCTTGGCGATCGCCCGCCAATTCCCGCACGACGGCGATCAAGCCGGCATAAGGCGAACCGCGCTTGCCCAACCGCAATTGGATCGGCGCCAACAACGGCGCCAGATCGGCCAGCAATCGCCGCGCTTCCGCCGGGTCATTCTGCGACGCGAATTCCAGAATCACCGGCAGATAATCGGGCAGTTCCTCGGCCGACAGCGCGAAACCGCCTTTGCGGTAATGCTCGATTAGATCGAC
>JAIUNH010000428.1 GCA_020161965.1 Pseudomonadota bacterium | reverse complement strand
GAAGTTAGCCGGAGCTTATTCGGCGGGTACCGTCATCATCGTCCCCGCCAAAAGGGCTTTACAACCCGAAGGCCTTCATCACCCACGCGGCATTGCTGGATCAGGCTTGCGCCCATTGTCCAATATTCCCCACTGCTGCCTCCCGTAGGAGTCTGGACCGTGTCTCAGTTCCAGTGTGGCTGATCATCCTCTCAGACCAGCTACTGATCGTCGCCTTGGTGAGCCATTACCTCACCAACTAGCTAATCAGACGCGGACCCCTCAATGGGCGATAAATCTTTCTCCCGAAGGACGTATCCGGTATTAGCCGCAGTTTCCCGCGGTTATTCCGAACCCAAGGATAGGTTTCCACGCGTTTTGCACCCGTCTGCCACTCCTGTATTGCTACAGGCGTTCGACTTGCATGTGTTAGGCATGCCGCCAGCGTTCGTTCTGAGCCAGGATCAAACTCTCAGGTTAACTTATCTTTCCGGTCCGGCATTTGCATGCCTTACGGTCCGACGAGTTAACGGTCTTGCCCGCTCGTCTACAAAAACGCCCAACTTTCAACCGGAGCGGTGAAGCAACCGGCGATCGTTGGTTTGGATGCGCTGTAGCGAGCGTTCAGACGTTAGCCCGGCCGCCGCCCGCGCATCCCTTCCATTCATATTCACTTGTCAAACAACACCGCGTCTTGGTCCGAAGATCGACCCTTACGGATCGAAGCCCCTTTTCAGAGACGCGTCGCCTTAGTTCCCCGGGGCCCGTTTTTCGCCGGTCCCGGTGACCTCGTGGCGAGGCCGGGTTTCTATTGGTTTCCCCCCCCCAAGTCAAACAATAAAAAACAGGGGGGTTTAGCCGGTGGAAAACTTCGATAACTCATTGAAACGTCATCATTTCGACTTCGTTCCAAACCCCGCTATACCCGCCGGAGGCCATTTTCATGATGCTCATGCGTTTTTTGCATGGCTCCGGCGGGTGTTTGCGAGCGGAACCCGCGTTTACGCGGGTTTATGCGCGTTTACGGCGGGTCTCAGCCCCTTCCTCCATGCGCGCAACGCCGATCTCCAGGCCATTCGCGGCCGCGGAAACCTTCACTTTCGCGCCATCCTTGATCTCGCCGGCCAGGATCCGGCCCGCCAGCACGTTTTGCAGCTCGCGTTGGATGATCCGCTTGAGCGGCCGTGCCCCGTAAACCGGGTCGTAACCGGCCTCCGCCAGCCACGCCAACGCGGCATCATCGAGCTCCAGCGCGATCTTGCGATCGGCCAACAGCTTCTCCAGCCGCTTGATCTGGATCGCGACGATCCCCTTCATGTTCGCGCGGCTCAAACGGCGGAACAGCAGGATTTCGTCGAGGCGGTTGAGGAATTCGGGCCGGAAATTCGCGCGCACGACTTCCATCACCGCCGCACGGACCAGATCGATATCCTCGCCCTCCTTCTGCTGCGCGATGAGCTCGCTGCCCAGATTGCTGGTCAGCACGATCAGCGCGTTCTTGAAGTCGACCGTGCGGCCTTGGCCATCCGTCAGGCGCCCGTCGTCGAGCACCTGCAGCAGCACGTTGAACACATCGGGATGTGCCTTCTCGACTTCGTCGAACAGGATCACCTGGTACGGGCGCCGGCGCACCGCTTCGGTCAACGCACCGCCTTCGTCGTAGCCGACATAGCCCGGCGGGGCGCCGATCAACCGCGCGACCGAGTGCTTCTCCATGTATTCCGACATGTCGATGCGCAGCAATGCGCGCTCGTCGTCGAACAGGAACGCCGCCAGCGCTTTGGTCAGCTCGGTCTTGCCCACACCCGTGGGCCCGAGGAACAGGAACGAGCCGATCGGCCGGTTGGGATCCTGCAAGCCGGCACGCGCGCGGCGCACGGCTTCCGCCACGGCGGCGACGGCTTCGTCTTGACCGACGACGCGCGTCTGAAGCGTGTCTTCCATCTTCAACAGCTTCTCGCGCTCGCCCGACAGCATCTTGTCGACGGGAATGCCGGTCCAGCGCGATACAACCGCGGCGATGTCCGCCTCGGTCACTTCCTCGTTGAGCAAGCGATTATCCGCGTCGTTCGACGCCGCCGCGAGACGCTTTTCGAGCTCGGGAATCGTCGAATATTTAAGCTCGGACGCACGCGCGAGATCGCCCTTGCGCTGTGCGGCCTCGAAATCGGCGCGCGCTTGGTCGAGCTGTTCCTTGATGCGCTGACCGCCTTGGATGCTCTCCTTTTCGGATTTCCATTGGCGAGTGAGATCGGCCGATTTCGCTTCGAGATCGGCAAGCTCCTCCTCCAACGCGAGCAAACGCTCGCGCGAAGCTTCGTCGGTTTCGCGCTTCAAGGCTTCGCGTTCGATCTTCAGCTGCACGATGCGCCGATCAAGCTCGTCGATCGCTTCGGGCTTGGAATCGACCGCCATACGCAAGCGGCTGCCCGCCTCGTCCACAAGGTCGATCGCCTTGTCGGGCAGGAAACGTTCGGTGATGTAGCGATTGGAAAGCGTCGCCGCCGCGACGATCGCCGCATCGGTGATACGCACCCCATGATGGAGTTCGTATTTCTCCTTGAGGCCGCGCAGGATCGACACCGCGTCCTCGACCGTGGGCTCTGTGACCATCACGGGCTGGAAACGGCGCGCCAAAGCCGCGTCTTTTTCGATGTGCTTGCGATATTCGTCGAGCGTCGTGGCACCTACGCAATGCAACTCACCACGCGCCAAGGCGGGTTTCAGCATGTTGGAGGCGTCCATCGCACCGTCGGCTTTGCCGGCACCGACCAGCGTGTGCAACTCGTCGATGAACAACACGACATCGCCTTGCGCGTGCGAAATTTCCTGGAGCACGGCTTTCAGCCGCTCCTCGAACTCGCCGCGATACTTGGCACCGGCGATCATGGCGCCGAGGTCGAGCGACAACAAACGCTTGTCCTTCAGCGATTCGGGCACGTCGCCATTGACGATGCGCAGCGCGAGACCTTCGACGATCGCGGTCTTGCCCACGCCCGGTTCGCCGATCAGCACGGGATTGTTTTTCGTGCGCCGCGACAGAACCTGGATCGTGCGGCGGATCTCCTCGTCGCGGCCGATCACGGGGTCGAGCTTGCCGTCGCGCGCGGCTTGCGTCAGATCGCGTGCATATTTCTTCAACGCTTCATACGCATCTTCGGCCGTCGCACTATCCGCCTTGCGGCCTTTGCGCACGGTCTCGATCGCTTGGTTGATCGCCTCGGGCTTGGCACCCGCCTTCGCCAAAATATCCGCGGCGTTGCTGCCTTTATTGACCGCGATCGCCAGCAACAGGCGCTCGGCGGTCACGAAGCTGTCGCCCGCTTTACGCGCGATCTCCTCGGCCGTTTCGAAAAGTTTTGCGGTCTCGGGCGCCATGTAGATTTGGCCCGCTCCCGATCCTTCCACGCGCGGTTGTTTCGCCAACACGGCTTCGACCGCTTCGCGCGCGCGCTTGGCGTCGCCGCCCGCGGCCTGGATCAGGCCGGCGGCGAGGCCTTCCTCGTCGTCGAGCAGCACCTTTAATAGGTGTTCGGGCACGAAGCGCTGATGGGACGAGCGCTGCACCAGGGTCTGCGCGTTCAAAAGGAAGCCTTTGGCGCGCTCGGTATATTTGTTCAAATCCATGTTTCGATTGCCCTTCTCGGAAGCGACAAGCTGTTCGGGACCCGGTTTTCCAGCGTCCCATGCGAAATTTGGGCATAAGCCCTCCGCCCCGCAAGCCCTGCGACACTTGAGCCGCCGGGGGCACGGCCGATAGGGTAGCGCCATGCAAATCGCCGGAATTTACCGCTATCCCGTCAAAGGTCTCAGCGCCGAGGCGCTGACCCGTGTCGCGGTCGTCGCCCGGCTCTGGGAGGAGGGGTTTCCGCGTGACCTGGCGCGTTTGCGGCAGACCGAAAGCGCGGCTCCTG
>JAIUNH010000427.1 GCA_020161965.1 Pseudomonadota bacterium | reverse complement strand
CGATGCCGTGATCGTCGCCGATCCCGGCACGCCCTGCCCCTATTTCTCGGCCTTCTATCCCAAGCGCCGCGCGGGACGCTGGTTCGTGTCCAACCGCGCGCATGGCGCGTTGGGCTATTCGTTGCCCGCCGTGGTCGGGGCCGCGATCGGCAGACCGCAAAGCAAATGCGTCGCCGTGATGGGCGACGGCAGTTTCGGTTTCGCCTGCGGCGAGATGGAAACCATCGTGCGGCTCAATCTGCCCGTCACGCTCGTCGTCGTGTCCAACGCCGTCTATGGCTGGATCAAAGCCGGGCAGCGTTCGGGCTATGGCGCGCGTTATTTCTCCGTCGATTTCCAGCGCACCGATCATGCGCGCGTGGCCGAAGCCTTCGGGCTGAAGGCGTGGCGCGTGGAAGACCCGGCCGCGCTGAAACCCGCCTTGAAAGCGGCGTTCGAACATGGCGGCCCGACCTTGGTCGACGTCGTCTGCCAACCCCTCCACGAAGCAAAGGCACCGGTGAGCGAATGGGTAGCGTAAATATCACGCCGAAGCGCGCGATCGATCTGGTCGCGGCGATTGCGATGGCGAGCGGCTCGCCGGAATCCGAAGCGCGGGGGCTTGGCGAAAATCTCGTCGACGCCAATCTCACGGGCCACGACTCGCATGGCGTGTCGATGCTGCCGCTTTATATCGACATGGTGCGCGCGGGCACGATGAATGTGGGTGCGGCACCCAAGATCGTCGCCGAAACGGCCGCCACGCTGGTCGTCGAAGGCAATCGCGGCTACGGCCAGACGATCATGGCGCAAGCGACCGACATGCTGTGCGCCAAGGCGAAAAAATCGGGTGCGGCCGTTCTCGCACTTCGTGAAACGCACCATATCGGCCGCATCGGCGCTTGGGCCGAACGCTGCGCCAAGCAAGGCCTCGCGTCGATCTTCCTGGTCGACGTGGCGGGCGTGGACGCGAAGGTCGCCCCGCATAACGGGCGCGACGCGCGCCTCGGCACCAACCCGATCTGCTTGGGCTTCCCGCGCAAGGGCAAGCCGCCGATCATCGCCGATATGGCGACGAGCCGCGTGGCCGTGGGCAAGATCCGCGTCTCGCTCAACAAGGGTGAGCGCATCGCCGAAGGCTTGATCATCGACGCCGAGGGCAAGCCCAGCACCGATCCCGCGACGATGTTCACCGATCCGATGGGCGCGTTGCTGACCATGGCCGATCACAAGGGCTATGCGTTGTCGGTGATGATGGAGATGTTCTCCGGGGCACTCGGCGGCGGTTCGACGATCGCGACGTTGCAGCCGCATCTGAAGCGCATCGTCAACAACTGCATCGCGGTCGCGATCGACCCGGCGGCGTTGGGCACCGAAGACACGATGACCGCCGAAGCCGATCGTATGGAAGCCTGGCTAAAGGCCAGCCCCAAGCGCGGTGCGGACGACATTCTGCTGCCCGGCGAGCCCGAACTCGCGTCGCGTGCCAAGCGTGCCGCGACTTTCCCGGTCGATGACGGCACGTGGAAGCTGCTCGCCGACATCGCGCGCGATTACGGCATCGACGCGAAACAATATCTCGCCTGAGCATGCGCGGCGGAACGATCTGGCTGATCCTGGCGGGCGCGATTTTAGTCGCGGCCGGCGGGGCGAGTCTGTTCGTCACGTTCACGCCGAACACAGCCCCACCGCCGCCGCGCGCGGCAACACCGGCATCCACACCGCCGGCGTCGGCACCACCCGCATCGGTGTCGGCACCGGTCGCCGCAACGCCGGCACCGCCGCCCGCACCCAGCGGCCCGATCGTGGTCGATACGCTGCCGCCGGGCTACGCGCTCGACACGTGGCAACGCGCGCGCGGGGCGGCGGGCAAGATCGAAAACATCGCGCTGACGACGGAAGAGCCCTTGCCGTCGCGCGCCTTGAACGATGGCGACGTGATCGAGATTTCGGGCTGGGCGGGCGATAGCGATTTGGGGGCCCGCACCGCTTTCGTCGCGATCGCGATTTGCGGGCGCGTGATCGCCACCCCTGCCGTCGACGGCCAACGCCCGGATATCGCGCGCAACGTCCATCCCAATCTCGGCCGATCGGGCTGGCGCGCGCGCGTGGCGATCGCGCATGTGCCGCGCTGCGCCGACGCGAAGCTCGAAATCCTCGCCCCCATGGGGCCGTTTCCTTTTGCGGTGCCGCTCGATGGTGGACCGGTGTTGACGCTCGCCGCCGGCGGTACCGCGCCGTCGTTGCGTGGGCCTGCCGCCCCGCTGCGTCGCGCCCCCACTGCGGCACCCGAGCCGCGCCGTTTGACCGTTCAAGGGACGGGCAACATCAATCTGCGCCGCTGCGCTTCGACCGAATGTTCGGTGCTGGGCGCCTTACGCGCCGGCGTGCATCAGGCGATCGTGGTTGAGAACGCAGCCGACTGGCTGCTGGTCGCCGTTCCGACGGCGGGCGCTTCGGGCTGGATCGCCAAGCGCGTCGCGCGCCTCGATTAGAACCAGCCGCGCCGCTTGAAATAGAGATAGGGCAGAATGGCGGAGGCGAGCATCACGCCGAGCGCCAAGGGATAGCCGAAATCCCAGCTCAATTCCGGCATGTTCGCGAAATTCATGCCGTAGATCGTGCCGACCAGCGTGGGCGGCATCAGCACCACCGACACGACCGAGAACAGCTTGATGATGCGGTTCTGTTCGATGTTGATCTGGCCGAGCGTCGCGTCGAGCAGGAAATTGACTTTGCGCGCGTCGTAATCGGCGTGCTCCATCAACGACACCACGTCGCGCGCCATCGACTTCAAACGCTGTTTGAACTCGCGCGCTTGTTTCTTGCCGTCGGCTTCCAGCGCCGTGGTCAAAAAGCTCGACAGGCGTTGCAGGCCCAGCATGCTCTCGCGCGCGGTCGAGCACAGATCATCAAGGCGCCCCAAATCCCGCAGCACTTGCTGCAGATCGCGTTCCTGCTCCACCTGACGCGCGGCCTTCGACGAATCGTCGAAGATCGACCGGCTGATCGCGTCGAGATCCAGACCGATGCGCTCCAGCACGTCGGCCAAGCGATCGACGAAGGCTTCGATCAAACCGAGCAGCGTGTCGCCGCCGGTCGGGTGACCGCCCGCGCGCACCAGCTTCTGCGCGAACAAATGCACCGGCCGCGGATCGTTGTAGCGCAGCGTCACCAGCGATTGCTTGGCCAGCACGAAGGTGAACGCGTCGGCGACCGGCTGTTTCTCGTCGGCGCGCGCCAGCACCGTGACGGTCATGAAGATGGCACCGTTCTCGACGTAGTAACGCGCCGAAGGTTCGATCTCGCGCATCTCCGCATGCGTTGGCAGCGCCAAGCCATAGGCGGCATCGACGCGCGCGCGCTCGTCCGGCGTGGGCTGGAACAGATCGATCCACACCGCCCCGTCGGGCAGGCTATCGCCCGGCGCGATTTCGCGACGCTCCAGACCGGTTCCCGTGGCAACGAAGGCGACGATCATGCGGATTCCACTTCTCTGGGGCGCCTCGTGCCACAGGGAGGGTGACCGGATCAACCGCGCGGGCGGTAACGGGAAGTTTTCTCGAAATTCGGACTTACCCACAACCTATTGTGGGGAGGTGCTTGACGGTCATACCCATGGTGCTTCACAATATGTTGTAGGGGATATGGAGTTATCCACAAGCTCTAGATACCCCAGAAAACTGTAGCGAAACCAAGGGGATGGCGCGATGGATTGGACACCCGAACAGATTTCGGAGCTGACCCGTCTGTGGGGCGAAGGCCTGACGACGGCCGAAATCGGCAAGCGCTTGGGCATCTCCAAGAACGCGGTGGTCGGCAAGGCGCACCGCCTCAACCTGCCCGCGCGCCCCTCGCCGATCCGCCGCGAAGGCGCGGGCGGCGCCCCGCGCCCGGTGGTGCCGCGCCGCGTGACCGGCCCCAC
>JAIUNH010000426.1 GCA_020161965.1 Pseudomonadota bacterium | reverse complement strand
TCCCGAACGCCTTCTCGCCCCACGGCACGGCAACGGGGTTCGAGATCGGCGCGAAGGCCGAGACCGAACGCCAACGCGCCGGTTCGCGTAAGCCGATCGTCAACGCGCCATGCCCGCCCATCGAATGGCCGGAGATGCCCCGCACGCCCGGCAACGCCGGGAAATTCGCTTCGACGATGCCGGGCAGTTCGGTGTTCACGTAGGAGAACATCCGGTAGTGACCGGCCCAGGGCTCGGCCGTCGCGTCGAGATAGAAACCCGCACCCGTGCCGAAATCCCAATCGGGTTCCTCGCCCGGCAGGCCAAGGCCGCGCGGGGACGTGTCGCACGCAACGAGCATGATCCCGTGTTCGGCGGCGAAGCGCTGCGCGCCCGCCTTGATCATGAACGTCTCCTCGGTGCAGGTGAGGCCCGCCAGGAAATAGAGTGCGGGCACCTTCCCCTTCGCGGCTTGCGGCGGCACGAAGACGGCGAATTTCATCGCCGTCTTCGTCTCGGCTGAAGCGTGCTTGTAGTAACCCAGCGTGCCGTCGAAGCAGCGATGGGCGGAGATCGTCTCGATCGCCGACATCAGTAGATCACCACCGAGCGGATCGACTCGCCCTTGGTCATCAGGTCGAAGGCGTCGTTGATCTTTTCGAGCGGCATGGTGTGCGTGATCATGTCGTCGATATTGATGCGGCCATCCATATACCAGTCGACGATGTTCGGCACGTCGGTACGCCCGCGCGCCCCGCCGAAGGCCGAGCCTTGCCACACGCGCCCGGTGACCAACTGGAACGGACGGGTCGAGATTTCCTGACCGGCGGCGGCGACGCCGATGATCGTCGAAACGCCCCAGCCCTTGTGGCAGCACTCCAAAGCTTGGCGCATCAAAGTGGGATTGCCCACGCATTCGAACGTGTAGTCGGCACCGCCCTTGGTGAGTTCCACGAGGTGGCCGACGATATCGCCCTTCACTTCCTTCGGATTGACGAAATGCGTCAGGCCGAATTTACGCGCGAGCTTCTCGCGGCCCGGATTGATGTCGACGCCGACGATCATTTCGGCGCCCACCATCTTGGCGCCTTGGATGACGTTGAGGCCGATGCCGCCCAAGCCGAACACGACGACGCGCGAACCCGGCTGCACGCGCGCGGTGTAGAGAACGGCGCCGATGCCGGTCGTTACACCGCAGCCGATATAGCAAACCTTGTCGAAGGGCGCGTCGGGACGGATTTTCGCCAGCGCGATTTCGGGCAGCACGGTGTAATTCGCGAAGGTCGACGTGCCCATATAGTGATGGATCGTCTTGCCACGGCAGGAGAAGCGGCTGGAACCGTCGGGCATCAGGCCCTTGCCTTGCGTCGTGCGGATCGCCTGGCAGAGATTGGTTTTGCGCGACAGGCAGTATTCGCACTGGCGGCATTCGGGCGTGTAGAGCGGGATGACGTGATCGTCCTTCTTCAGGCTCTTCACGCCGGGGCCGACCTCGACCACCACGCCAGCACCTTCATGACCCAGAATCGCCGGGAACAACCCTTCGGGATCCGCACCCGACAGCGTGTATTTGTCGGTGTGGCAGATGCCGGTCGCCTTCACCTCGACCAGGACTTCGCCCTCGCGCGGGCCTTCGAGATCGACGGTTTCGATTTCCAGCGGTTTGCCTGCTTCCCAAGCGACGGCGGCGCGAACTTTCATCTCGGCGACTCCCTGATTCGATAAGGCGTCTGCTTTAGCAGAAGCCGTTTACCCATGTATACGCACACAGCCTATTGACTTCGCGCGGCCGCCAAGCGCTATATGTTGTCAGGCGACGGTTCCCGTACGGGAACAATAGGGAAGTCCGGTAACCAGCCCGGCGCTGCCCCCGCAACTGTCAGCGGCGAGTTCGGCCGATCGAAACCACTGGGCAACCGGGAAGGTTCGGCTCCGAGCAGAGACCCGCGAAGCCAGGAGACCTGCCGTCGCCGGTAGGTTTGACTTCGGCCGGGGTGCGCCGTCGGGAAGCCGCGAATGCCGCGTGCGGGCTCTCCCGTGTCGGGCTGTCCGCGTTCCCCCGCCCTTCGGTCCAACGATTGAAGGGCAAGAACAATGCAAAACCTCCTCGAGATCGGTCCCGGTCGCTTCGTCCGCCATACGGCTGTGATGCCCGCACAAACGCGTCCGCAATTGGCACTGGTACCGCCGAGTTTGCGCATCGACCGCAGCCGCGACGCGCTGCTGACCGATTTCGGCAAGGACACGCTGAACGATCGCTATCTTCTGCCCGGCGAATCCTATCAGGACCTATTCGCGCGCGTGGCGCGGCAATACGCCGACGATCCGGCGCATGCACAGCGGCTTTACGACTATATGTCGAAGCTGTGGTTCATGCCGGCGACGCCGATCCTCAGCAATGGCGGTGCGGGACGCGGCCTGCCGATCTCGTGCTTCCTGAATTCGGTCAACGACTCCCTCGACGGCATCGTCGGCACGTGGAACGAGAACGTGTTTCTCGCCTCCAACGGCGGCGGGATCGGTACCTATTGGGGCGGCGTGCGCTCGATCGGCGAGCCGGTCAAGGGCTCGGGCCAAACGTCCGGCATCATTCCGTTTCTGCGCGTGATGGACTCGCTGACGCTGGCGATCTCGCAAGGCTCGCTGCGGCGCGGCTCGGCCGCCGTCTATCTCGACGTGCATCACCCGGAGATCGAAGAGTTCCTCGAAATCCGCAAGCCGTCGGGCGATTTCAACCGCAAGAGCCTCAATCTCCATCACGGCATCAACATCACCGACGAATTCATGATGGCGGTGCGCAACGACGCGGAGTTCGGCCTGCGCAGCCCGAAGACCGGCGCGGTACTGCGCAAGGTGAACGCACGCCTGATCTGGCAGAAAATTCTGGAGCTGCGCTTGCAGACGGGCGAGCCCTATCTGCTCTTTGTTGATGCTGTAAACCGTGGCCTCGCCCCGCATCAGCGCGAATTGGGCCTGAAAGTTCGCCAGTCCAATCTGTGCAGCGAGATTATGCTGGCGACGGGCACCGACCATCTCGGCAAGGACCGCACGGCGGTGTGCTGCCTGTCCTCGATCAATATCGAGACTTGGGCCGAATGGTCGGTCGAGCCGCGCTTCGTCGAAGACGTGATGCGCTTCCTCGACAACGTGTTGCAGGATTTCATCGACAACGCGCCCAGCAGCATGGATCGCGCGCGCTATTCGGCGATGCGCGAACGCTCGGTCGGTTTGGGCGTCATGGGCTTCCATTCCTTCCTGCAAGCCCAGGGCGTGCCGTTCGAAAGTGCGATGGCCAAGGCGTGGAATATGCGCGTGTTCAAGCATATCCGCGCGGCCGCCGACGCGGCGTCGGTGAAACTGGCGCATGAGCGCGGCCCCTGCCCCGACGCGGCCGAACGCGGCGTAATGGAACGCTTCAGCCACAAAATGGCGATCGCGCCGACGGCATCGATCAGCATCATCTGCGGCGGCGTGTCGGCCTGCGTCGAACCGATCCCGGCGAATGTCTATACGCATAAAACGCTGTCGGGTTCGACCGCGGTCAAGAACCCGCATCTGCGCCGCGTGCTCGCGTCCAAGGGGCTCGACACCGACGCGATCTGGAAATCGATCCTCGAGAACGAAGGCTCGGTTGCACATCTCGACGGGTTGAGCGACGACGAGAAATCCGTGTTCCGCACGGCGTTCGAGATCGATCAGCGTTGGGTCGTCGAACTCGCAGGCGACCGCACGCCGTTCATCTGCCAGGGCCAGTCGATCAATCTCTATCTGCCCAGCGACATCGACAAATGGGATTTGATGATGCTGCATTGGACGGCGTGGGAGCGCGGGCTCAAGAGCCTTTATTACTGCCGCTCCAAATCCATTCAGCGCGCCGCAATTGCGGGTCAGACCGAAACCAAAGCCGAAGGCCCGGTGCTGTCGGCCAAGACC
>JAIUNH010000425.1 GCA_020161965.1 Pseudomonadota bacterium | reverse complement strand
CTCAATCCCGGCGACCGGCTGACCATCCCCGCCGTGCGCGTGCACGAAGTGCGCAGCGGCGACACCGCGTCGCAAGTCGCTCAGCGCTATAGCGTCTCGCTTGCCGACCTTGTGCGCGCCAACGGCATCGAAGCGCCTTACATCATCCGCATCGGCCAGCGATTGGTGATCCCGGGCAGCGCCCAGCAAACGCAAACCGCGATCGCCGCCGCCCCGATCCCCACACCGGTGCAGCGCCCGGTCGAACAAGCGGCCCTTCCGCCGCCAACCGCGCAGCAAGCGCCGCCGCCCGTCGCGGTGCTGCCGATGCCGACCCCGCCGGCGAGTTCGGCGCCGCCATCGCCATCGGCCGCGACACCACCCGTCGCCGTCGTGACGCCACCGCCGGCACAGCCCGCCCCACAAGCGGCACCGCAGCCGGCGCCGCCCGTACCCTCGGCGTTGACGGCGCCCGAGCCGGTCGATCCCGCCCGCGCCGGGCGTTTCCTGTGGCCGGTGCGCGGCATCGTCGTGTCCGATTACGGGCCCAAGCCCGGCGGCTTGCAGAACGATGGCGTGAATATCGCGGCGCCGCGCGGCACGCCGTTCCGGGCGGCCGAGGCGGGGACGGTGATCTACGCCGGCAACGAGCTTCGCGGCTTCGGCAATCTTTTGTTGGTGCGCCACGATGGCGGCTACGTCACCGCCTATGCGCATGCCGACGAGTTGCTCGTGCAGCGCGGCGACAACGTGCGGCGCGGCCAGACGATCGGGCGCGTGGGCTCGAGCGGCGGTGTCGCCACGCCGCAGCTCCATTTCGAAGTGCGGCGGGGGACGCGCGCGGTCAATCCGGCCGAATATCTCGGCAGCCAAAGCGCGTCGAACTGAGTTAGGCTCTCCGACCCGTGGTTGGAGCATCTCCCGTGCGGATTTTCGCGATCGTTTTGGGGCTGCTGTTTAGCGCCCAGGTCCATGCGCAGGACGTGATCGTCGAGGAAGCGCTGCTGCCGGTTACGATCCATGGCCGCGACTTCAAGCTCGATACCATCGTCGTGAAGCGCAAAGACCTCGACGGGCAACGCCTGCCGATCGCCTTGCTGACGCATGGCGTGTCGCGCACCGCGCAGGAAAACGCCGAAGTCACGACCGGAAGGCTGCGCGGGCAGGCGGTCGATATGGCGCTGCGCGGCTATCTCGCCGTCGGCCTCATTCGGCGCGGCTTCGGCCGATCCAGCGCCTATACGCGCCCGCGCGGCTGCGGCACGGGCAGTTTCCTGCCCAGTTTGCGCGATCAGGCCGCCGATATCGAAGGCGTGCGCAAAGTTGTCGTCGAGCGGCCGGACGCCGATCCCACGCGCATCGTCGGGCTTGGCGTATCGGTCGGCGGCATCACGATGCTGGCTTGGGCGGACGAGCGCCCGGAAGGTTTGATCGCCATCGTCAACGTCTCGGGCGGGACGGGATCGACCGCGACCGATACGAATTGCGACGAGCCCGCTTTGATCGCGGCGGCACGGTCCTTCGGCGACGCCCGCAACGCGCCGTCGATCTGGTTCTACGCCGCCAACGACACGTATTTCGGTCCGCGGGTCGTGAAGCGGATGCATGAAGGCTTCATTGCGCGCGGCGGCAAAGCGGAGCTGCACGCGTTCGACGCGATCGGAAATGACGGCCATCAAATCTGGGGCCTGTCGGACGGACGCCAGCGTTGGTTGCCGGCGATGGACGCGTTCCTGCGCGCGCGCGGGTTGCCGAGTTTCGATCCCGCCCCGGCGGCGCGGATCGGCGCGAATTTCGACGAATCCGGCAAACGGACACTGGCGCGCTATTTGGCGGCGCCGGGCCATAAGGTGCTGATGCTTTCGAACAGAAAGCGCCAAGTGCACACATGGCGCGGGGCCGTCGATCTGGCAGACGC
The DNA here is from genome assembly GCA_020161965.1 of Pseudomonadota bacterium. Classification (GTDB taxonomy): domain Bacteria; phylum Pseudomonadota; class Alphaproteobacteria; order CACIAM-22H2; family CACIAM-22H2; genus Tagaea. Next base: position 2,018 of record JAIUNH010000425.1, on the reverse strand, counting down.
GCGCACGAAGGGATTGGAATATTGCGAGAAAACGGCCGGCGAGAAGTGCCGGATTGTGATGGAAAACTTCCAGCCGGTGCCATAACCCGATTGCGGCTTGACGGAAGGTTGTATCTCCCCGAGAATATTTGTTGGGCAGAAGGCCCACATAGAGACGGGAGAATTCCGATGGTCGATACGATTGCCGCTGCGCGCGGTGCCGCCAGTTATTCCACAACCGCCCGCACGCCGACTTCGTCGGAAGCGCCTGCGGCTGCCAAAGACAAAACCGATCCGGCGGTGATCCTGCAAGGTCTCGCAGGCCTCAACGCGGCTTTGAAGGCGCTGCTCGGCGATTTGATCACGTCCTATAATTCGCAAGCGCCCGCCAATGGCGAGACGGTGCGCACCGCCGACGGCATGGATACGCGCCGCTTGCGCGATCGTCATGGCCGCGAGTTCGAGGAAAAGCGCCTGCGCGATCCCAAAACCGGCCTCACGCTGTTCTTGACGCTCGCACCGACCGATGGCGGGGAAGGGCGCGTGACCATCATGGGCGGCGAGAAGAGCAACCCCAATTTCACGATCGCGATGCGCAAGAAGGACGCGCAGCGCGTGCCCGGCGATCTGATCGCGGCCGCACTGGTTGATCTCGCGCGCGAGCGCGGTTTCGACGATACGGAGAAGCTGAAACTCACCGTGCGTTTCGATCGCTGAACGACATTCAACAAACCAGTTGACATTCAACTGATCGGTTGATAGTAAGGGCGGCATGAACCGCCCCGCCTTTCTGCGCGAACTCGTTTCCGATCCCGTGACGCAAGACGCGACGCTCGATCGCGTGTTCTTCGCGCTCAGCGATCCGTTGCGCCGCGCATTGCTTGATCGTCTGGCGCAAGGCCCCGCGACGGTCGGCGAATTGGCCGCCCCGCATCCCGTGTCGTTGCAGGCGGTATCGCGCCACATCCAAGTTTTGGTCCAGGCGGGCCTGATCGCGCAGGAGCGCGACGGGCGCATCGCGCGTTGCAGCCTGACGGCGGAGCCCGTGCAGGTCGCGGCCCTGTGGATGAACCGCTACGCGAAATACTGGCAGCACCAATTCGAAGCCTTGGTGGCAGCGCTGCCCGATCCCGTTCCCCCGAAAAAGAGGAAACGCAAATGACGTTGTCCGCCGAAATCGTATCGCGCGACGAATGGCGCCGCCGCCGCTTGGCGCTGCTGGCCGCCGAGAAGGAATTGACCCGCGAACGCGATCGCATCGCCGCCTTGCGCCGCGAAATGCCGTGGGTGCGGGTGGAGAAGGATTACGCGTTCGAAGGGACGGACGGCGTCAAGAAGCTCGCCGGTCTGTTCGGGCCGCATTCGCAATTGCTCGTCTACCATTTCATGTTCGCGCCGGAATGGGAGCGGGGCTGCAAAAGCTGCTCAATGTGGGCCGATGGTTTCGACCGGCAAGCGCCGCATCTGGCCGCACGCGATATCGCATTCGCCGCCATCTCGCGCGCACCCTACGCCAAGCTCGCCGCATTCAAGGAAAAGCTCGGCTGGCAATTCCCCTGGTATTCCTGCGGGCCCGACGGCTTCGCGCGCGATTTCGGCGTGGAGTTCACCGCCGGCGACAAAACGGCCGAATATAATTTCGTCGCGAAACCGGCCGGCGCCAAGGACATGACCGATCTGCCCGGCGTGTCCGTCTTCGCCAAGCTGCCGGACGGCACGATCTTCCACACCTATTCCTGCTACGCGCGCGGCATCGAGCAGATCAACCCGACTTACGGTTTGATCGATCTCGTGCCCAAGGGGCGCGACGAGGCGGGCCTGCCCTTCGACATGGCGTGGGTGAAACTGCGCACCGAATACGACGCGGCGATTTGAAGGAGGTATCGATGGCCGATTCCAAGAATTCCCAATCGAGTTGCTGCGCCGGCGACAAACCCGTGGCCGACGAGCTCGACGTCTATCGCCGCGAGATCCGTGAAATCCGCGCGCGGATGACCGAAGCGCGCCGCAAGCGGCCGCTGGAACCGGTACTCGATCAC
>JAIUNH010000424.1 GCA_020161965.1 Pseudomonadota bacterium | reverse complement strand
ATCTTCCTTGCTCACGCGGCGCGAGACGAGGCCCTTTTGCTCGAGGCGATCGACCACGCCGCCGATCGTCGTGCGGTCATAGGCGATGAGCCCCGCGAGTGTGGCCTGATCGATGCCCTTGTTCGCCGCGACCGCCGCCAAGGCCGCGTACTGGACGGGCGTGAGGTCGTAACCCGCCGCTTCGGCCTCGGCCATGAAGACGGACACGGCGATCTGCTGGAAGCGCCGCGCCAAATGCCCCGGCCTGTTCAGAACTTCCGCGATCATCGCCGGCTCCCGGTCGTTAAATTGACAAGTATACTGATCATCAGTATTATGACTAAATTCTCATCCGGGAGCAAGCGCGATGCAGTTCCATCTCGACGGTTTTCAGCCCGGCGATCCCGACATCGCCGATCCGGTCGCGCGTATCGGCAAACCCGGTTCGCCCGGCACGCTGCCGCAAACGACCGATGTGCTGATCGTCGGCAGCGGCCCGGCGGGATTGACGCTCGCGGCCCAGCTTGCCGCCTTCGCGGATATCAAGACCTGCATCGTCGAGCAGAAGTCCGACCGCTTGCTACGCGGCCAAGCCGATGGTGTGGCCTGCCGCACGGTCGAGATGTTCCAGGCCTTCGGCTTCGCCGAGCGCGTGGTGCGCGAAGCCTATTGGGTCAACGAGACGACGTTCTGGAAACCTGCCGCCGGCGGCCCCATCGATGGAATCATGCGCAGTGGGCGCATTCAGGACACCGAGGATGGTTTGTCGGAGTTTCCGCATGTCATCCTGAATCAAGCGCGCATCCACGATTTCTATCTCGACGTGATGCGCAATTCGCCCGCGCGCATCGAACCGCATTATTCGCGCAAGCTCGCCGGCCTGAATGTCGATCGCACGACGACGCATCCGGTGACGGTCACGCTGGAACGCACCGATCCCGGCCATGAAGGCGAGATTGAAACGATCCGCGCGCGCTACGTCGTCGGCTGCGACGGGGCGCGCAGCGCCACGCGCAAAGCCATCGGCCGCACGCTGGAAGGCGATTCCGCCAATCAGGCTTGGGGCGTGATGGATATTCTGGCGGTCACCGACTTCCCGGATATCCGCTTCAAATGCGTGATCCAATCGCCCAATGGCGGCAGCGTGGTGCTGATCCCGCGCGAAGGCGGCTATATGGTCCGCGTCTATGTCGAGATGGATAAGCTCGATTCGCGCGAACGTGTCGCCGACCGCAAACTGACCGTCGACGACGTGATCGCCGCCGCGCAAAAAGTCTTTGCACCCTATACGCTGGACGTGAAGGACGTCGCCTGGTGGTCGGTCTACGAGATCGGCCAGCGTATGTGCGAACGCTTCGACGACGACGCGACGACCCCGCACGTCTTCATCGCGGGTGATGCGTGCCATACCCACAGTCCCAAAGCGGGCCAGGGCATGAACGTGTCGATGCAGGACGCGTTCAATCTCGGCTGGAAGCTCGCCGCCGTGCTGCACGGGCGCAGCGACGCGGATTTGCTGCGCAGCTATTCGAGCGAACGCCACGCGATCGCCAAGATGCTGATCGATTTCGACCGCGAATGGGCGAGCCTGCTGCACGAAGCGTCCAAGCCCGGCAGCACGATCGACCCTGCGGAGGTGCAGCGCTATTTCGTCCAGCACGGGCGCTACACGGCGGGGACGGCCACGCGCTACGCGCCGTCGGTGCTGACGGGGGCCTCGACGCATCAACACCTCGCGACCGGATTCGAAATCGGCACGCGGTTTCATTCCGCCCCGGTCGTGCGATTGGGCGACGCCAAACCGATCGAGCTCGGCCATGTCGTGTGCGCCGACGGGCGTTTCCGCGTGATGATCTTCGCCGGGACGGAAACGAAGCTCGACGCGGTCTGCACCGAACTAACCAGCGTCGTGAAGCGCTTCACGCCCAAGGCGGCCGATATCGATTCCGTGATCGATGTCCGCGCGATCCTGCAAGCGGGCCACCGCACGCTCGACATCACGTCGATGCCGCCTTTGCTGTTCCCGACCAAAGGCAAATTTGGTTTGCGCGATTACGAGAAGGCGTTCTGCCCCGATCTCAAAAACGGGCGCGACATATTCGATCTGCGCGGGATCGACCGGCTGCGCGGCGCGTTGGTCGTCGTGCGGCCGGATCAATATGTCGGCCATGTGTTACCGGTGACGGCGATCGACGAATTATCGGCCTATTTCGCGGGCGTTCTTCGCGTGGCATAGTCGCGGCTTCATTTGAGGAGCCAACCGCACCATGCCGCCTTCCGTTCCGCCGACTTTCACCACCCGCCCCGAAATCACCGGCACGTTCGGCGTCGTTTCGTCGACGCATTGGATCGCGAGCCAAGTCGGCATGTCGGTCCTGGAAAAGGGCGGCAACGCGTTCGACGCGGCGGTCGCGGCGGGTTTGACGCTGCAAGTGGTCGAACCGCACATGAACGGCCTGGGCGGCGATGCGGTGCTGATCGCCTGCGAGCATAACGGCACGCCCAAGGTCATTTGCGGCCAGGGCCCCGCGCCGTCGAAGGCGACGATCGCGCATTACAAATCCGAAGGTCTCGACCTCGTGCCGGGGACGGGCCTGCTCGCGGCCGTGATTCCCGGCGCGTTCGACGCCTGGATGGTGATGCTGCGCGACTACGGCACGATGACGCTGGCCGAAGTGATGTCGCCCGCTATCGGCTATGCCGAAAACGGCTTCCCGCTGCTGCCCGGTGCTGCCGGCGCCGTATCGTCGGTCGCCGAGATCTTCAAGACCGAGTGGAAAACCTCGGCTGCACTTTGGATGAAGGACGGCAACGTGCCCCAGGCCGGTGCCTTGTTCGAAAACAAGGTTCTCGCCGCGACGTTCAAGCGCTTGCTGTCGGAAGGCGCTTCCGCCGGGCCGAACCGCGAAGCGCAGATCGAAAAGGCGCGCAAGGCCTACTACCAAGGCTTCGTCGCCGAGGCGATCGGCAAGTTCTGTGCGAACAACGCGATCATGGACGTGTCGGGCAAGCGCCATAAGGGCGTGCTGACCGCCGCCGACATGGCGAGTTGGCAAGCGCCGGTCGAAGCGCCCGCGACCTACGATTATCGCGGCATCACGGTTTGCAAGGCGGGCCCGTGGAGCCAGGGCCCCGTGCTGCTGCAATTGCTGGCGCTGCTGCAGGGCTACGACGTGCCCGCGATGGATACGGTCGGCCCCGATTTCGTCCATCTGCTGATCGAGGCCAAGAAGCTCGCCTATGCCGATCGCGAAGCCTATTACGGCGATCCGAATTTCACCGACGTGCCGCTCGAAGCGTTGCTGTCGGATGCCTACAACGCCGAACGCCGCAAGCTGATCGGCGACACGGCGTCGAAGGATCTGCGCCCCGGCAAGCCCGGCGGCCGCGATTACAAACTCCCGGCCTTCCAATCGTCCGAGGCGCGGCCCGTCATCGCCGGCATGGGCGGTTTCGGCGAGCCCGCGCGCATCGAATCCGATGCGCTGGCGAAGGAAACCTATCGCGATGGCGGTGCTTCGGCGATGGCGCGCGGCGCCAAGGCCGCACGCGGCCCGGCCGAGGGCGACACCTGCCATCTCGACGTCATCGACCGTTGGGGCAATGTCGTCGCCTGCACGCCGTCGGGCGGCTGGCTGCAATCCTCGCCGACGATTCCGGAACTCGGCTTCTGCCTGGGCTCGCGCGCGCAGATGTTCTGGCTGGAAGACGGCTTGCCCGCGTCGCTGAAGCCGGGGGCGCGCCCGCGCACGACGCTGACGCCGTCGATGGCGATGAAGGACGGCAAGCCTTGGCTCGCCTTCGGCTCGCCCGGCGGCGACAACCAGGACCAGTGGATCGCGCAGTTCTTCATTCGCCATGTCGATCACGGCTTCAACATGCAGGCCGCGATGGATGCGCCGATGTTGCAGACCGACCATTGGCCGAACTCGTTCTTCCCGCGCGCCGCG
>JAIUNH010000423.1 GCA_020161965.1 Pseudomonadota bacterium | reverse complement strand
GCGCTCGCGATCGGCGTCGAGCGCGTCCTTGGCCAGCGCCTTGAAATGCTCGGAGAGCTGTTCGCGCGCGACCTGGAACGCCTTGCGCTCGGACTCCAACTCGGCTTCCAGCTTTGCCTTGGCGCGGCCGACCTCGATCGCATCGCCTTGCACGCGCGCGAGATCGGCTTCGATCTGAGGCACCCGCTTGGCCAATTCCTCGAACCGCAAGGCGGCGTCGAGGCGTTCGCGCGTGCTGCGCAATTCGGCTTCGGCACGTTCGGCACGCGCGATGGCTTCCCCGCCGCGTGCGCGCAAAGCGAGAAAAACGACGATGGCGCCAAGCGCAAGCCCGGCGGCGAAATAGAGAATATCCATAGGTGGCAGTGTAGCCCGATTCGCGGCTACACGGCGCGGCGCGCGCGCAAGGCCGCGACCAGCGTGCCGTCGTCGAGATAATCGAGCTCGCCACCCACCGGAACACCATGGGCGAGGCGCGTGATCTCGGCCCCCGACGCGCTCAAACGGTCGGCGACGTAATGCGCCGTGGTCTGGCCTTCGACCGTGGCATTTAGCGCCAGCACCACTTCGCGCACACGGCCCCCGGCGCAACGTTCGACCAACGTGGCGAGGTTCAAATCCTGCGGGCCGCGCCCGTCGAGTGCCGACAGCGTGCCGCCGAGCACGTGATAGACGCCCTTGAACCCGGCGGTGCGTTCGATCGCCCAGAGATCGGCGACGTCTTCGACCACGCAGACCAATTGCCGGTCGCGCTTGTCGTCGGCGCAGACGGAGCACGGGTCGCGCGTGTCGAGATTGCCGCAAGTCTGGCAGGTCTTGATCGCCTCGGCGGCCGCACTCAGCGCGTCGATCAGCGGCAGCAGCGTCGCTTCCTTCTTTTTCAGAAGCTGCAACGCCGCGCGGCGCGCCGAGCGCGGGCCCAAACCCGGCAGCTTCGACAGCAACCGGACCAGCGTGTCGATCTCGGGCCCGTTCATTGGCGGCTCAGAAGGGAAGCTTCATGCCCGGCGGCAGCGACAACCCGCCCGTCATTTCGCGCATCTGATCGGCGGCGGCAGCGTCGGCCTTGCTTTTGGCGTCGGCGAAGGCGGCGACGATCAGATCTTCGAGCACTTCGACATCGGCGGGGACGAGCAGCGACGGATCGATCTTCACCCGGCGCACATCGCCCTTCGCGGTCGTGGTCACTTCGACCATGCCGCCACCCGCACGGCCCTGCACTTCCAAGCCGCCGAGCTTCTCCTGCATCTCGGCCATCTTCGACTGCATCTGCTGGGCCTGCTTCATCAGGGCGCCGAGATTCTTCATGCGAACGGATCCTCGTCGAGTTCGTAGTTGTCCGGGATCATATAGGCTTCCTCGCCTTCGGGCGCATCGCCTACGTCGCCGGCTTCGACCGGCACGGCGGTGAAGGCGGGGACCGGTTCCTCGTTCCCGCGCACGGATTCGACGTAAGCGCCGGGAAACGCCGCGAGCACGGCGGCGACCAGCGGGTCTTCCGTCGCGGCCTGTTTCTTGGCGTCGCGCGCTTGTGCCGCGCGCGTGGCGAGCGTGGGTTCGCCCTGCGCCTGGCCGTCGAACGACACGAGCCAAACGCGGCCGGTCCATTCCTGCAATTTCGCGGCGACCTGCGGCGCGAAATTCTTGTCGACCGACGGGATCGGCATCAGCGTCAAACGGCCCGGCTCGAACGTCACGATTCGCGCCGAGTTGTAGAGCACGCCGTAAAGCCGGCCTTCGCGCTTGTCTTGGAAAAGCTGGGCGAGTTCGGCGAAGGTCGCGAGTTCCGTCGCCGCACTGGGTGCCGCACGCGCCATCGTCACCGGGGCGGGATTGCTGGCGACCAAGGCGGCGGCCGCCATCGCGCGGGCACCACCGCCCCCACCGCCACCGCCATTCGGGCGGCCGGCGGGCGCATCGCCTGCCTTGGTCAAGCGATCGACCAGATCGGCGGGCGACGGCAGATTCGCGGCATAGCACAGCCGCACGATCAGCATTTCGAGTGCGGCGAAAGGCTGCGGCGCGTTCTGCACTTCGCCGACACCCTTCAGCAACACCTGCCACGAACGCGCGAGAACCGGCACGGTCAGCGACTTCGCCATGGCGAGGCCGCGCACGCATTCGGTTTCCGGCAGGCCCGATTCGTTGGCGAGATCGGGCGCCACTTTGAAGCGCGTCAGCGTGTGCGCGATTTCGAGCAGATCCTGCACGACGACGAGCGGCTCGGCCCCACGCGCATAAAGATCGGCGACGCGAACGAGGGCGGCCGACGCGTCGCCCTTCATGATCTCTTCGAACAGGTCGAAGCCTTGCGCGCGATCGGCAAGGCCCAGCAGATTACGGACCTGTTCTTCCGTCACCTCGCCTTCGGCCGACGCCAAAGCGCGGTCGAGCAGCGACAAGCCGTCGCGCGCCGAACCGTCGGCCGCGCGCGCCAGCAACGCCGCCGCCCCTTGCGCGACTTCGCGGTTTTCCTTCGCCGCGACGTTGGTCAGGTGCTTCGCCAGCGTGGCCTGATCGAAGCGGCGCAGATCGAAACGCTGGCAGCGCGACAGCACCGTCACCGGCACTTTGCGGATTTCGGTCGTCGCGAAAATGAATTTCGCGTGGGCGGGCGGCTCCTCCAGCGTTTTGAGGAGCGCGTTCCACGCCTGGTTCGACAGCATGTGGACTTCGTCCACGATGTAGATCTTGTAGCGCGCCGACACGGGGCGATAGCGCACCGCCTCGATCAATTCGCGCACGTTCTGGACGCCGTTATTCGACGCGGCGTCGATCTCGATCACGTCGAGATGCTTGTCCTCCGCGATCGCCACGCAATGTTCGCACACGCCGCAGGGATCGATCGTCGGGCCGCCCTTGCCGTCGGGCCCGATGCAGTTCAGCGCCCGCGCCACGATGCGCGCGGTCGTGGTCTTACCCACGCCGCGCACGCCGGTCAGCACGAACGCATGATGGATGCGGCCCGTTTCGATCGCGTTGGCGAGGGTGCGAACCAGCGCTTCCTGCCCGACCAGGTCGGACAGGCGCGTCGGCCGGTATTTCCGGGCCAGCACCTGATATTGGGCGGTCTCGGATTCGGCCATCGTCACGCGCGGCTGGAGAAAAAGGGTGGGAGGCTGGACGTCGACCCGGGTGGAGACTCGTTACGGCTGCTTCCTTCCGGACCTGACCGGGTTGGCGAGGCACTCGTCCGCCGCCAACCTCCCGGGGGTTATATAGCGGGTTGGAACGCCGGTTGCCAGACTCCCTTGTTCCCGGTCTAAGGCCTTGATTTCACGCCAAGCGGGCGGCTGGCGGCGACTCGAACACCGCGCTAGTGTCGGCCTATGGAACGCCCGAATTTTTACGCCGCACTCCCCCTCGACCGGAAATCCGAACTGCGCCGCGACGACGCCTTCGTGATTTCGCGCCTGGAACATCGCGAAGCGCGTTTCGTGCCCGTGTGGCGCACGCGCAATCTGGTGCACGAGGGGCAAGCCCCGCAAGCCGTATGGCTCACGCGCACGCGCATCGAACAGGTGACTGCGCCGGTCTGGCAGGAGCTGCTGCGCAACGGCGACACCGCGGCCTGAGCCCGCGCAACCACGCCGGCGACTTCTCGATCGTCCGCTCCGGCAACCAGGGCGGCCCCTGGGGCATGCCACCAGGTGGCGGCGGGCGCGGCAACAATGGCGGACCGCAGGGGCCCTGGGGCGGCGGTGGCGGCAACGGCGGCGGTGGTCGCGGCCCGGGCGGGCCCGGGGGCGGCGGGCAGCCGCCTGATCTCGACGAGTTGATCGCGCGCGTCCAATCCATGTTCCGCGGCGCCGTGCCCGGCGGCGGGGGCGGATCGGGCGGGCCGCGCATGCCCTCCTTCCTGGGCGGCGGGCGTGGCATCGCGCTGCTGGCGGCCCTGGGCGTGGTGGCGTGGTTGGCCAGCGGCTTTTACCGCGTGC
>JAIUNH010000422.1 GCA_020161965.1 Pseudomonadota bacterium | reverse complement strand
CCTTTTTGCCGCAGGGGTAGAAATCGACCGCTTGGCGTTCATGCGGGCCATAGGCGACGTCGAGCACCGCCCCCTTATGCCCGTCGCGAAACGCCGCACTGCGCGCGCGCCACTCGGCCAGCAATTCTTGCGAATTGGGGACGGCCGCGCCGTTGTTATAGGCGGCGTCGAGCGCCGCGCGGGTCATTTCGCGCCAAGCTTCCATGCATCGAGCTTACTGGGGCGCTTGCAATTCCGCCACCGGCGGCAAATACGTGTCGACATACAGGTCGCTCACCGGCGGCACGGTTGAATACTCGGCTGCTTCCGCCAGGAACGCGTTCAGCTTTTCCAGTCGATCCTTCGTCACCGCGCTGAACCCGTTGGCACGCACATAGGGTGTCATGATCGACGTCTCGATCATCATCTTGTAGCGCGCGGTTTCGATATCCGGGTTGATCGTCGCGTCGCGCCGTGCGACCGAGCGTATCGCCTCGGGGATATCGGTCAACGAATCTCGCATCCCGGCCAATGTCGCGCGGATGAATTTGCGGATCGTTTCGGGATTGCGGCGCGCGTAGTCCTGCGTGACCAGCAGGCCGTTGCCCATCAGCTCGAACCCATGATCGCCCAGCGGGAACAGAACGATGTCTTCCGGCTTCACGTTCAACGACAGAAGATTGAAATAGGTCGTCGCGGCGAAGGCCGTGACCGCATCCGCCCCGCCGCGCGCCAGCAGCGAATCGCGCAGATTGGGCTGCACGGTCAGCCATTCGATCTTCGACGATTCGATGTTCTGCAGCCGCGACAGCACGCCCCATAACGGGCGAATGAAATCGCCGGGCGGATGGGCGATCTTTTTGCCGGCGAGGTCCGACATCGTCTTGATGCCGGTCGATTTGAGCGTGACCAGCGCGTGCTGGCCCTTGTCCATATAAAGGAACACGGTCGTCACCTTCGACGCGGGATTGGTGACGTTCCAGCGAACCAGCATATTGGGGTCGCCTAAACCGATGTCATAGGAACCGGCGGCGAGCTTGGCCATCGCGTCGCCCGAGCCGAAGCCGCGATCGATCTGGACGTTCAAGCCTTCGCGCGCGAAATAGCCGCGATCGGCGGCGATGAACCACGGGCTTTGATGGGGCTGCGGCGCCCAATCGAGCGTCAGGCGCACATTGACCGGGGCTTGTTGCGCCATCGCCGGCAGAACGGTGCCGAGAATCGCGGCGGCCGCGCACAAAGTTCGGGCAAGGAAACGTTTCAAAACCGGCATTGTATCCTCCATCGCTCGGCGGAAGCCGCCAACGCCGGATACAACGCAGAATGTATGCCAGCTTCGCGCGGCATAAGCGTTGCTTCTCTCGTTGGGTTCAGGGAGGGCTCGATGACCCAGCACAAAGACCTACGGATTCCAAACACCGGCGCTTACGTTCTGCGCCACGCACGCGTACCGGCCGTGTTCTTCGACGGCGCGATGCCGGGACTTGCACAGGATTCCGAAGGCTGCGCGTTGGTCGATCTTACAATCACCGACGGCAAGATCGCGGGCATCGCGGCGGCCGGATCGGCGGCACCCGGTCCCGACGACATCGATCTGACGGGGCGTCTCGTCTGGTCGACGCTGATCGATATTCACACCCATCTCGACAAAGGCCAGGTGATCCCGCGCGCAATGCCCGACGGCACGCTGGACGGCGGCGCCATCGGCACGTTCGAGGACCGCAAGCGCTGGACGCATGCGGATATGCGCGCGCGCATGTCGTTCGGCTTGCGCTGCGCCTATGCGCATGGCATGGGTGCCATCCGCACCCATCTCGACAGCCAGGAGGAAAACGCGCCGACGAGCTGGGACGTGTTTCGGGAATTGCGCGACGAATGGGCCGGGCGCGTCGAGCTTCAAGCCGTCGGCCTCGTGCCTCTCACTTTTTTCCGCACGCCATGGGGCAAGGAATTGCCCGGCCTCGTCGCGCGCTCGAAAGGCGTGTTGGGCGGCACGACCGACGCGATCGGCTATTACGACGGGGCGCGCAACGACGAATTGGTGGCGCTGCTGAACCTATTCTTTGAGGTCGCGGGCGCACACGGGCTCGACGTCGATATGCATGTCGACCAATCGGACGATCCTGCCGCCTTCTCGCTGCCGTTGATCGCCGAAGCGGTCTTACGCACCGGCTTCAAGGGCAAGGTACTGGCCGGGCATTGCGTCAATCTCGCCCTGCAGGACGAGGCGACGATCAAGCGCACGGCCGAACTCTGCGCCAAGGCGGGCATCGCCGTTTCGACCATGCCCACACCAATGGTCTATTTGCAGGATCGCAAACCGAACCGCACGCCGCGCTGGCGTGGGGTGACGGCCGTAAGCGAATTATTGGCGGCGGGCGTGCCGATCGCGATCGGCGGCGACAATTGCCGCGACGCGTGGTTCCCCTATGGCGACCACGACATGGTCGATACGTTCCAGCAATCGGTGCGCGTGCTGCAACTCGACCATCCGTTGACCCCGGCCATCGCCGGCATAGGGCCGGCTTCGGCCAAGATCGCAGGTTTCGCCGGCACCGGGCGTATCGTCGCGGGGGCAAAGGCGGATTTGATTCTGTTCGCCGCGCGTACGCTGAACGAATTCATGTGCCGGCCGCAAAGCGACCGCATCGTGCTGAACGTCGGGCGGCGCGTGACCGATCCCTTGCCGGATTACGCGGAGCTCGACGCGATCCTGGCGGTCTGACTATTCCGCCTTCATCGGCATGTCGAGATCGAGGCGCTCGGCCAGCGCTTCGAAATCCGGCGTATGGCCGGTCGCGGCGGCGAATTGGCGTTTTTCTTCGGCATCGAGGCCAAGCCCGGTTTTGACCCAGGCGCGCAAGATCGCCAACGCCTCGCTTTCGGTCGCGAGGTCGACCGTCTGCGTATGGTGCGTATGGACATAGGCGTTGCCCGACAGCGCGACATCGCCCGTGCGCGTGTTCAACACCATCACCATGCGCGACAGCCGCGATTCGAATTGGCGGAAGGCGGCGGGCAGCGTCACCAAAATGCGCCACCAGATCGCGCGCATGTCGGGATGCGCGTAAAACTGCTTCCAGGTGACGTCGGGATTGTCGATCTGCATTTGCTTCCAGGTCGCCTGTGCCGCCATCGACAAAGCGAATTCCTGTTCCTTGCCGATCAGCATACGAATGAATGCACGGATTCCGTGGACGAGTTCGCGGCTGATCGAGCCGTCTTCGAACAACGGCGCGATCGGTTTGCACACCAGCCGGCCGAACGCATCGCGGCGCAGTTTGCGCAACAGCGCCTGACGACGCTGATTCTCGAACGCGTTGGCGGCGAGCCCGGCGATTTTGGTCAGGTTCCCGCCGGTGACGATCTCGCGCGCTTCGCGGCGCAAGCCCAGCGTGTCTTGCCCATCATGCTTGGCGATCACGCGCTCGACGAAAGACAGCAAAATTTCCGCGCCAAAGCCTTCGAGCTTGCGCCGTTCGCCATCGGGATCGGCAACATCCGACGGGGTGGGTTCGGGCGGGGGCTGGGTCATGGCGATCGCGACTCCAATTCAAAACATGATCGCATGAAATTCTGAAGGGAGCTTAAATTGTCCAATGCTGCATCGCAAAATATCGCGAACAGGACTGGGAAAAACGAAGGACTAACGCTAGTTTAGCGCCACGATGAACCAAGACACTTCCGTCCCCCAGGAAGGCGCTGTTCCGGCCGGTGCGACGGAAGCGACGACGCCCGGTGAAATTGCCGCTCCCAAAGAGGGCGGCAAATCGACTCATTTTATTTTCGACCATAAGATCTTCACCTTGCCGAATTGCAAATTCGTGCGCGAGCCGGACAAGCTCGAGCAAGGGTTGTCGATCGAGCTGGGCGAACATCGCGCGTTCCTGTCGATCACGATTCTGCAGAAAATGTTCCCGGACATGTCCGAGGACGACAAGCGGCTGACCGACCTGGTCGCGCGCAGCCTGGCCTATGTCAGCGAAATCGATC
>JAIUNH010000421.1 GCA_020161965.1 Pseudomonadota bacterium | reverse complement strand
CGGATATCGAAATGCGCGTCGGGCGCCACCGCGAGGCCCGCAGCGAGTTCGGCGGCCGAGGCCGGGCATGTCGCATACGGCGCTTCGATCCAGCCTTGCGCCGAGCCGACCATGCCGCACATCAACGCGGTCGGGCGCGACGGATCGTTCATCCAATCGCCGACCACATCGCGGAAGGCGCCGGCGAAATTGGCGTTCTTGATCGATTGCAGGCCCAAGGGCCGCTCGCGCCGATCCAGCATCGTGCCGTCGGCGGCGATCCGGAAGGCGCGAAGATTGGTGGTGCCCCAATCGAGGGCGACGAATCCGCTCATTTCAGCAAAGGCTCCAATCGGTCGAGGGCGGTTTCGAGTTTATCGTGCCCGATGGCGAAGCATAGCCGCACCCAGCCTTCGCCTTCGGGACCGAAGGCGCGGCCGGGGGCGAGACCCACATTCGCCTCGCGCACCACGCGTTTGCAGAATTCGACCGAGTCGGTCATCCCCTGCACTTGGAAGAAGGAATAGAACGCGGCTTGCGCGCGCGCCGTGCGCACCTTCGGGAATTTCGCCAGGCGGTTATGCACGATGTCGCGCGCCTTGGCGTAATGGGCGCGTAGATCGCGCACGAAGTCTTCCTGGTCCAGCGCCACGATGCCCGCGCGCTGGGTCATCGTGTTGGCACCCGACGTATTGAACTCGATGATCTTGCCCAGCGTGTCGACGACGCCTTCGGGCGCCACCAGCCATCCCATGCGCCAGCCGGTCATGCACCAGCTTTTGGAGAACGAGTTCACACTCATCACCGGATCGCCGGGACGCGCGAAGTCGAGCAGCGAGGGCGCGTAATCGCCTTCGTAGACCAAGCGCTCGTAGACGTCGTCGCCGATCGCCCAGATATTCCGCGCGCGGCAAAACTCGACGACGGCTTTCAGCTCGTCCTTGGTCGCAAGCCAGCCCGTGGGATTGCCCGGCGAATTCAGGAAGATCGCCTTGGTGCGCGCATCGCAAGCCGCGAACAGCTTATCGAGATCGAGCGACCAGCCGGCGTTGTCGGTGAAGCGCAAGGCGACGCGGCGCACTTCGCCGTTCAGGTGATCGCACGCATCGGCCGCGTTGGGCCACAGCGGAACCGCGAATACGACATTGTCGCCGGGATCGACGATCAGCTGCATTGCCATCTGGATCGCCGAATTGCCCGACGACGTAACCGCGATGCGCTCCGGCCCGATTTTCAACCCGCGCAAACGCGACACATAAGCCGCGATCGCCTCGCGCAGTTCCGGACGGCCCAGGCTCGACGAATAATAGTGATAGCCCTGGTCGAGCGCGTCATGCGCCGCCTTCACGACCGCCGGTGCCGGCGGGCGATCGCCCTCGCCGAACCACAGCGGAATGAGCCCCGGCTTATCCATCGCGTCTTTGGAGACTTCGCGGATCAGCGAGCCGAGCAGGTTCTCGGATTTCGGGCGCAGCGGGAAATTGGGCATCGGGCGGAGCGCTTCCGGGTCGGCGGGAACGGGCCCTTCTTATAGGGCCCGTCACACCGCCGCGCCACCCCCGGCACGCCGCTTTTAGTGGCTTTCGCGGCCGATCGGGGCGCCCGAACCGCCGACCAGGAAGTCGAGATCCACGCCCTTATCGGCCTGGTTCACATGCTCGACATAGAGCTTCACCCAGCCGCGCGCTTCGTGCACCGGCGGGCCCTTCCACTTCTTCCGGCGCTTCTCGAGTTCGGCATCCGAGACGTGCATTTTCAAAAGCCGCTTGGACACGTCGAGTTCGACGATATCGCCGCTTTTGATCAGCGCCAGCGGGCCGCCGGCGGCGGCCTCGGGGGCGGTATGCAGCACGACCGTGCCATAGGCCGTGCCCGACATGCGCGCGTCGGAGATACGCACCATGTCCGTCACACCCTGCTTCAGCAGCTTGGCCGGCAGCGCGAAGTTCCCGACCTCCGGGAAGCCCGGATAGCCCTTGGGGCCGCAATTCTTAAGGACGAGGATGCAGTTCTTGTCGACATCCAGCTTCGGGTCGTCGACGCGGCGGTTGTAATCGTCGATATCCTCGAACACGACCGCGCGGCCCTTGTGCTTCATCAAGGCGGGCGTGGCGGCCGACGGTTTCAGCACAGCACCATCGGGTGCGAGATTGCCGCGCAGCACTGCGATGCCGCCCTGCTTCTTGAAGGGCTTCTTGCGCGGCGTGATGACCTTCTCGTTCCAGTTCTTGGCGTCTTTGACGTTTTCCCAAATCGTCTTGCCGTTGACGGTCAGCGCCTTCTTGTTGAGCTTGTCGCCCATCTCGCGCAGCACCACGGGCAAGCCGCCGGCGTAGTAGAAATCCTCCATCAGGTATTTGCCCGACGGCATCAGATCGACGAGGCAGGGCACTTCGCGGCCCAGGCGGTCCCAATCGGCGAGCGACAGATCCACGCCCATGCGGCCGGCCATGGCGAGCAGATGCACGACCGCGTTGGTCGAACCGCCGATGGCGCCGTTGGCGACGATCGCGTTCTCGAACGCTTCCTTGGTCAGCACCTTCGAGAGTTTGAGGTTTTCCTTCACCATCTCGACCGCGCGGCGGCCGGTCATGTGGGCGAGCACCTTGCGGCGCGAATCCGCCGCCGGGATCGCGGCGTTGGTCGGCAGCGCCAAGCCCAACGCTTCCATCATCGACGCCATGGTCGATGCCGTGCCCATCGTCATGCAATGGCCGACGGAGCGCGACATGCAGGCTTCCGCCTCGACCATGTCGTTGGTGTCCATCTCGCCCTTCTTCATCAGCTCGGTGAATTTCCACACATGCGTGCCCGAGCCGATCTGCTGGTCGCGCCAGCGGCCGTTGAGCATCGGCCCGCCGGACAGCGCGATGGTCGGCAGATCGCAGGACGCGGCACCCATGACGAGGGCGGGCGTCGTCTTGTCGCAACCCACCAGCAGCACCACGCCGTCGATCGGATTGGCGCGGATCGATTCTTCCACGTCCATCGAGGCGAGGTTGCGGAACAGCATCGTGGTCGGGCGCATCAAGGTTTCGCCCAGGCTCATCACCGGGAATTCCAGCGGGAAGCCGCCCATCTCCAGCACGCCGCGCTTCACGGCTTCGGCGAGGTCGCGGAAATGCGCGTTGCAGGGCGTGAGTTCCGACCACGTGTTGCAGATGCCGATGACCGGACGGCCATCGAACAGATGATGCGGCAGGCCCTGATTCTTCATCCAGGACCGGTGCACCATGCCGTCGCGGTCGGTGCGGCCGAACCATTGTTTGGAACGCAGTTCGCCCTTTTTGAAATGACGCTTTTTCGTGTCGGCCATGGTTTCCCCCGGGGATTTCGGGGCGATCCTAATCCGTCATTCATCATATGAAAAGAGGTGTCATGCGACTCGTGATAGGGTCGCGGCCGCCATGCGCCTTGCCTTCATCAATCCCAATCCGTCCCACGATTACGACGTCGATACGCCGTTCGAGGCGCCCCTGCCCGGCTCCGAATCGGCGCAGGTTTATCTCGCACTTGCACTCGCCGCGCGCAGCCATCAGGTGGCGCTGTTCACCGGCACCTCGCGCGGGGACCGGCGCTTGCGCGGGCTCGACCAAGCGCGCTGGACCGGCGAATTGCCCGGCGACTGGGACGCGATTTTCGTGACCTCGGCGCCCGAACTCGTGCCCGCCTTGCGTGCCGCACACCCGAATCCCCCGATCTTCGCCTGGGCGCATAACGTGTTCGTCCCCGGCACGGAGGAAGACGCGGCGCTGAAGGCCATATCGGGCCCGCGCGATCGCATCATTTGCGTGTCGAACTGGCACAAGACGAATTTCACCGATTACGGCATCGCCGCCGACCGCATCGTCGTGCTCGGCAACGCGATCGGCCCGGCTTTCGAGAACATGTTCGCGCCCGGCGAAAGCATCGTGGCGGCCAAAGCCCGGCCGCCGCGCGCGTCGTTCACGTCCGTACCCTATAAGGGCCTCAAACAAGCGCTCGCCTTTTTCAAGGAACTGCACGCCGTGCGGCCGGACATG
>JAIUNH010000420.1 GCA_020161965.1 Pseudomonadota bacterium | reverse complement strand
TTATTTGCTGCTCACTTTGGCCTATCCCGGCGTGAAGTTTGTCTCGGACGTGATTTTGGGATAGTCGCGGGCTTTTGCGCTGCGGAATTACCCCCAATGAAACGCGGTTTATTTGGAAAATCCTTTGTTTTGCAGTGCAATATACTGACAGTGTAACAGCCGCTTGCCAGACAGCTATTGTCGGGGTACAACCGCTCAAACTCTAATCACCCCGGGCGACCTGCACAAACAATGAGCATTCAAATCGGCCCCATCCAGCTCGACGCGCCGGTGGTCCTGGCCCCGCTGTCGGGCATTTCGGATTTGCCGTTCCGCAAGTTGGTGAAGCGCTTCGGTGCGGGTTTGGTGGTTTCGGAGATGATCGCCAGCCAAGCGATGATCCGCGAAACGCGCCAATCCCTGCTGATGGCGCAGTTCGAGCCCGAGGAATTCCCGATGGCGGTGCAGCTTGCGGGCTGCGAGCCGTCGGTGATGGCCGAAGCCGCGAAGCTCAACGAAGATCGCGGCGCGCAGATCATCGACATCAATTTCGGCTGCCCGGTGAAGAAGATCGTCAACGGGCATGCGGGTTCGTCGTTGATGCGCGACGAATTGCTGGCCTCGCGCATTCTGGAAGCCACTGCCAAAGCCGTGAAAGTCCCCGTGACGCTGAAGATGCGCCTGGGCTGGGACCATAATTCGCTGAACGCGCCCAAGCTTGCGCGCATCGCGCAGGAATGCGGGATCAAGTCGCTGGCGATCCATGGCCGCACGCGCCAGCAATTCTATACCGGTAAGGCCGATTGGTCGGCGATCCGCGCGGTGAAGGAAGCGGTCTCGATCCCGGTCGTCGCCAACGGCGATATCCAAACCTACGACGACGCGGCCGAAGCGTTGCGCCAATCGGGGGCCGATGGCGTGATGATCGGGCGCGGCGCTTGCGGGCGGCCGTGGTTCCCTTCCAACGTCATCAAGTTTCTGGCGACGGGCGAACGCGCGCGCGACCCGTCGTTGCGCGAACAGATGGATTTGGTGCTCGAGCATTACGAATTGATGCTGTCGCATTACGGCCTGGATGCGGGCAAGCGCGTGGCGCGCAAGCATTTGGGCTGGTATGCGCGCGGGTTTCCGGGGGCGGTCGAGTTCCGCTCGAAGGTCATGACCGTCGCCGAACCCGCCGAAGTGCGCGAGATGGTGCGTGCGGCTTGGGGCCGCGGGATCGAAGCGGGCTGGGAACCGCCCGCGCGATCGGAACCCGTGGCCGGCTTGCAGGAGGCCGCATAATGGCGCTCGTCGTGCCGATGCCCGTGACGCCGCCGCCGGAAGTGAAGCTCGATCATTCCGCCGTGCTGGCCGCGATCCCCGACGCCGTACTGGTCGTCGATGCGGGCGACACGATCCTGCTCGCCAATCCCGCTGCCGAAAGCTTTTTCGAGGCGGGGGCGAGCGTGCTGATCGGCAAGGCGCTGACCGAATTCATCCCCGAGGACAATCCCGTGTTCGGCGTGCTGCACCAGGCGCGCAAACATGGTGCTTCGGTGTCCGAAGAAGAAGTCGCGATCGAAACGCCGCGCATCGGGCACCAGCTCGTGTCGGTGCGCGCAGGCTATGTCGGCGAAGGCGGTGAAGGGCAGATCGCGCTGGTTCTGCAACGCCGCTCGATCGCGCGCACGATCGGCCGCCAGCTCGTCCATCGCAACACGGTGCGTTCGGTCGGCGCGATGGCGCAGATGCTGGCGCATGAGGTGAAGAACCCACTTTCCGGCATTCGCGGCGCCGCCCAGCTTTTGGAGCAAACCGCGCAGCCGCAGGACCGCGAACTCACGCGCCTGATCTGCGACGAGTCCGACCGTATCCGCGCGCTGGTCGACCGGATGGAGATTTTCTCCGAAGGTCTGCCGTTCGAGGCGGGCCCGGTGAACATCCATCGCGTGCTGGGCCATGTGCGCATGCTGGCGCAGGCGGGCTTCGGCAAGCATGTCCGCTTCGTCGAGAATTACGACCCGTCGCTGCCGCCGGTGTTGGGCAACCGCAACCAGCTGATCCAGATTTTCCTGAATCTGGTGAAGAACGCGGCCGAGGCGGTGCCCCGCCAAGGCGGCGAGATCGTGTTGTCGACCGCGTTCCAGCAGGGTGTACGCTTTGCCGTGCCGGGCACCAATCAGCGCGTGTCGCTGCCGCTGGTCGTGTCGGTCCAGGATAACGGCGAGGGCATCCCGGAAGATGTGCGTGCACATCTGTTCGAACCCTTCATTACGACCAAGAAACAGGGCACTGGCCTGGGACTTGCTTTGGTCGCCAAAATCGTCGGCGATCATGGTGGCGTCATCGAATTCGACGGCCAACCCCGCCGGACGATTTTCCGGGTCCGGCTGCCGATCGCCAGCGGCGCGGCGGTCGAGTAGACGAGCGAAAGCGGGACGATAAATGGCACAGGCCACCATTCTGGTCGCGGACGACGACAAGGCGATCAGGACCGTTCTCAATCAGGCGCTGGGCCGTTTAGGCTACGAAGTCCGGACGACGGGCCACGCGTCGCAGCTTTGGAAATGGGTCGCCGACGGCGACGGCGATTTGGTCATCACCGACGTGGTGATGCCCGACGAAAACGGTCTCGACCTCGTGCCGCGCATCCGCAAGGTGCGCCCCGAATTGCGCGTGATCGTGATGAGCGCGCAGAACACGCTGCTGACCGCCATCAAGGCGACCGAGCGCGGCGCGTTCGAATATCTGCCCAAGCCTTTCGACCTGAAGGAACTCGTCTCCGTCGTCGAACGTGCGCTGACCGCCCCCAAGGCGCCGGTGTCGCTCGACGGGTTGGGCGACGACGAAGCGCCGGACGAAAAACTGCCGCTGATCGGCCGTTCGCCGGCGATGCAGGAAATCTATCGCGTGCTCGCGCGCCTGATGGGCACGGATCTGACCGTGATGATCACGGGCGAGTCCGGTACGGGCAAGGAACTCGTCGCGCGTGCGCTCCACGATTACGGCAAGCGCCGCAACGGGCCGTTCGTGGCGCTCAACATGGCCGCGATCCCGCGCGAGCTGATCGAAAGCGAATTGTTCGGCCACGAGAAGGGTGCTTTCACCGGCGCCACGGCGCGTTACGCGGGCCGCTTCGAGCAGAGCCAGGGCGGCACGCTGTTCCTCGACGAAATCGGCGACATGCCGATGGAAGCGCAGACGCGATTGCTGCGCGTGCTGCAGCAGGGCGAATACACGACCGTCGGCGGCCGCACGCCGATCAAGAGCAACGTGCGCATCGTCGCCGCCACCAACAAGGACCTCCGCGTCTCGATCCAGCAGGGCCTGTTCCGCGAGGATCTGTTCTTCCGTCTCAACGTCGTGCCGCTGCGCCTGCCGCCCCTGCGCGAGCGCGCCGAGGACGTGCCCGATCTCGCCCGGCACTTTTTCGCTCAAGCCGCCAATGAGGGCTTGCCGCGCAAACGCCTGGACCAGGACGCCATCGACCGGATGAAACGTCATCGCTGGCCCGGCAATGTGCGCGAGCTTGAAAATCTCGTGCGGCGTCTGGCGGCTCTCTATCCTCAGGAAGTGATCGGCGAGGCGCTTGTCGAAGCGGAACTGGGGGCTGACGTGCCCCTGCCAGCGGCGGGCGCGGTCGCCGCCGGTGCGGCGATCGCCAGCGTGGTCGCGCCGCGCGTCGCGGCGTCGAGCGACGATACGCTTTCCCTTTCCGTCGAGCGCCATCTGTCGGCGCTGTTCAAAAGTCATAGCGACAATCTGCCGCCTCCCGGCTTGTACCATCGCGTGTTACGAGAATTGGAAGTTCCCTTGCTGTCGGCGGCGCTCGCCGCCACGCGGGGCAATCAGATCAAGGCGGCCGAGTTGCTCGGCCTCAACCGCAATACGCTGCGCAAGAAGATCAGGGATCTCGACGTGCGGCCCATCCGTTCGCCGCGCTGAAATTCAGCATGGCGTTCCTCCCAGACTGAATGGCCCGGCGCCTCGTGCTCCGGGCCTTTTTTTGTTCGGGCCGCTTTTATGCGGGCTTTCGGGGCGCGCCGGTGGCGACGGG
>JAIUNH010000419.1 GCA_020161965.1 Pseudomonadota bacterium | reverse complement strand
AGAATCCGCAAGTCCGGCCGCAACGCACAAGCGTGCCGCAGAAAATTCGAACCCAAAAACCCCGTCGCGCCGACGATCGCGACCTTCATGGCGTGGTGCCCCGGTATCCTTCAGGTCGCCGGCGCATCCATCGCGCGGGCGCGCGTGACCGGTAGAACCGCCGCGCGCTGCCATGCGACCGTGGCCGCGATGCCGTCCTTCACCGACGTACCGGCTTCGAAGCCGAGGATTTCCTTCGCACGTTTGAACGAACCGTATTTAATTGGGCTATTGAACTTGGCCGGCGGGTCGACAAGTTCGATCAAATCGATCGAAGCGCCTGAGGCCTTAACAATCTCGGCGGCGACTTCTTCCATCGGCTTCGATTCATCGCGGCCGATGTTGTAGACCTCGCAGCGATCGAAACGGCCTTTAGCCGCGACCGCGACGAGACCGTCGACGAAATCGTCGACGAAGGTCCAGGCGCGTGACGTACCGCGATGCACGGTCAGTTTCTGGCCTGTCAGCGCACGATAGATAAAATTCGACATCGCGCTGCGATAGGGATTGGGAAACTCACCAGGTCCGTAGACCATGAATGGGCGCACGATTGCGGCCTTGAGTCCGTAGTTGCGCACGTAGTGCCCGCACAGACGTTCGCAGAACAGCTTCGACCAGGCGTAGACGTTCGTCGGCACCAGCTCCTGCGTCTCCTCGATCGACTCCTCCATCACCTTCGTGCCGAGGTTTCCGTAAACCTCGGACGTCGAGAGATAAACGAGGCGCGACTGATGCGCGAGGCAGAGTTGGATCACGTTCATCGTGCCGGCGATACTGACTTCGAGCATGCGCGCCGGCCGCTTCTCGCCGACCATACGGCCGACTTCGCTGGCCATATGCAGCACGCAGGTTGGCTTGAATTCGGCAAAGGTCGAGAAAACTTCCTCGAAGCGCGTTACGTCGGACGCGAGCTCGTCGATCGTCTCGCCGGTCGAACGGTCGAGCGATACGACTTGGTGGCCGGCGGCGCGCAGTTTCTCGACCACGCGACGCCCGATCGTCCCACGACCGCCTGTGACGATGATCCGTTCCTCTCTTGCAAACATTCCGTTTCTCTCCTGATCGGACGATCTATAAACTACAACTCAACGTAGATCCTGATGGGCGACCAATTGGGCATAAAGACCGCCCGCTTCGATCAATTCAACATGGGTGCCGCGTTCGACGAGCGCGCCCTTGTCGAGCACGAGAATCTGGTCGGCTTCCCGGACGGTCGCCAACCGATGCGCGATCACGACGACGGTTCGATTTCGCGCGAGCTTTTCGATCGCCGCCTGGATGGACTGCTCGGAAATCGAATCCTGCGCGGACGTCGCCTCGTCGAGAACGAGCAGGGCCGGATCTGCGAGCATGGCTCGCGCAATCGCCACGCGTTGGGCCTGTCCGCCCGACAGCCGCACACCGCGCTCCCCGACCCAGGTTTCGAGGCCCTGCGGGAGATCGGCGACGACGTCTTCGAGGTTCGCAAGACGGACCGCTTCGGCGACTTCCGCATCCGTCGCGTCCAACCGGCCGAACCGTACATTTTCCTTGATCGACGTTGGAAACAGAAAGGCATTCTGCGTGACGACGGCAACTCCGGCACGCCATTGCGTCTCGCTGATCGCGTCGATCGGACGGTCGTCCAATAGAATGCGGCCGCGACTCGGCGCATACATGCGCGCGATCAAATCGGCGATTGTGGACTTTCCCGCGCCCGAGGGACCAACAATTGCGGTGACCTTGCCCTTCGGAATGGAAAAGCTCATTTCACGCAGTACGTCGGGTTCGTTTTCGGCGTAGCGGAACCAAACCGCGTCGAACCGCAACTCGCCGAAGGTACTCATCGGCGGTGCCGGATCTTCGATCCGCTTCGGCTTCGTTTCCGCGAGATACTCGGCCACGATATCCGCCGCCGCGACGCGCGCGGCGAGATCGCCGCGTAGAGAATTGATCTGCGACGCCGGCGCCGCCAATCGCGACATGATGAAAAGATAGACGAGAACGAGTTCGATCCACGACTCGCCCGAAAAGGAAAACGTATATGTACCGACGATGAAAACGATCATAACGACGAAGGCGCCGAGGACCTGATTGACCGGCGAAACGAAACTGGCCCATTTCGAGGAACGGAAATTCGCCGCCCAGTACTGCCGAGAAACGCGATCGTGCCAATCCCAGGCGAATTTTTCGCGGCCGAAGAGACGGATCGTGCGCATCGCGGAGACGATCTGGAACGCGGTATCGTTCAGTTCTGTCGCTTCGCCCGCAAGTCTGGTTTGATGACGCTGTTGGATCGCGATGACCCTGGAGGAAACCCACATAATCGCGCCGACGCTGGTGCAAGCCAATAGCGTCAAAGGGACCGAGAAATACAGCAGCAGAACCGAGTATATGACGATCGCCAAAGCGGGAACGGTCATCTTCAGAAGCGCAAACGCGACGTCCGCCGCAGTTTGACTGAATGCATTGAGCATCGTGTATTGATTTGCGAGCGGCGTGCGTTCGAACGCGAGCATATCGACGCCGATCATTCTAACAAAAGTCGCGCGTCGTATTTCCAGCGCCAATCGCGTATAGACCCGCGCGGAAACCCAAAGATGCGCGTAGACGATCGTTTCACGGACAGCTTGCAACAGAAACATCCCCGCAACGAGCCAGCGGATCCTCGACTCGACGGAAAGCGGCGCGATCAGAGAAGCGACGATTTGCATCGGCGTTCCTTCGAACAACGTAGACGACTCCCGTCCGGCAATCGCTTGAAGCAACGGGATCAGTAATCCAATCGTGAGAAGTTCGGCGCCAGCCGCAAGGATCCCGCAGCAAAATACGGCGAACAATGCTTTGCGATGCGGTTTCAAAAAGGGAAGTAGCCGGACGACGAGCAGACGGATATTCGGTTTCCGGCCCAGGATTTGTTGACGCCAGTCGACAGCCAAAATCGACATCGTTCAACGTTCTCCTTGGATAGACATAGCCATGAATTCCGCGATCTGATCGGCCGCATTTCCATCGCCGAAGACGGGCTTGGGCGGCTTCGCCGGTTTGGCGCGGCGCGCGGCGGCAGCGATCGCATCGGGTTCGTTCGCCAACACGTTCCAGCCGCCGTCGAGCGTCTCGACCCATTCGGTTTCCGGTCGGATCGTCACGCACGGCACGGCCAGGAAATACGCTTCCTTCTGCACCCCGCCCGAATCGGTCAGGATCAGTTTGGCGTTCGCTTCCAACGCCACCATGTCGAGGAAACCGACCGGATCGATCAAGCGCAGATTCGCCGGCAGCTTGGCGTCGCCCAGCTTCGCGCGCGTGCGCGGATGCACGGGGAATACGATATCCATCTCGATCCGGCCGAGTGCTTCGATCAGTTCAGCAAGGCGCGTCGATTCGTCGACGTTATAGGGCCGGTGTAACGTCGCAAGCGCATAAGCGCCTTTGGTCACACCGATGTCCGACAGGATTTTGCGATCCGCCGTCTTTTCGCGCGCCCACAGGATCGCGTCGTACATCGTGTCGCCGACCAGATGCACGCCGTCCGAAATCCCTTCGCGGCGCAGGAGCTCGACCGAAGTCGGCGTCGGGCAAAAGAAGACATCGGCCGCATGATCGGCGAGCTTGCGGTGGAACTCCTCGGGCATCGATCGATTGAACGAACGCAACCCCGCCTCGACATGCGCGAGCTTCGTGCCCGCGATGCCGGCCGCGAGCGCGCCCGCCAGCGTCGAGGTCGTGTCGCCATAAACGACGACCGCGTCGGGCTTCTCGCGTTCGATCGCGTCCGACAAGCCTTCGATCATCCGCGCGAGCTGCGCGGCGCGCGAGGCCTGACCGATGCCGAGATGGATCGACGGGGCCGGGATATCGAGTTCCTCGAAAAACACGTCGGACATGTCGCGATCGTAATGCTGGCCCGTATGGACCAGAATTTCCGCCAGCCCCGCCTTCGCCAAGGCGCGCGACAAGGGTGCGGCCTTGATGAATTGCGGGCGCGCGCCCACAACGGTGAGGATGC
>JAIUNH010000418.1 GCA_020161965.1 Pseudomonadota bacterium | reverse complement strand
ACGCAACGTCGATTTCTTCGCATAGGAGCGCCTCATGATCGTCACCACCACCGACGCCGTCGAAGGCAAGCGCGTTACCGCCTATCTCGGCGTGATTTCGGCCGACGTCGTTATGGGGTCGAACGCGATCCGCGACTTTTTCGCCTCGGTGCGCGACTGGGTCGGCGGGCGCGCGGGCAGCTACGAAAAAGTGCTGGCCGATGCGCGGCGCGAGGCGGTCGAAGAATTGACCGAGAAGGCCGCGAAGCTGGGGGCCGATGCCGTGATCGGCGTCGATCTCGATTATCAAAGCGTGGGCGGAACGATGCTGATGGTCGCGGCCAACGGCACCGCCGTGAAGCTCGGATGAACGCCGATTTCCGCCGGGGGGCGTTGCTGATGGGATTGCTCGCGTCGATTCTGGGCTTGTTGGGTTGCGGCGAGCGGCCGACGAGCCAGGTCGTGTTCAGCACCGGCGCCAATTCCTGGCAAGCGTTGCAAGCTTCATCGCGCGACGGGGCCGTGCATATCGGCGCGATGGGCGGGGCCTATGGCGAAACGCAAGAAGCGCTCGCCACGCGCGCGGCCGGAATTCTTCGCGACAATTTTTCCGATCCGTGGCTGAAATTCGAAACCGACGCGACGCGCACCGCGAATCCGTTCCGCCTGGTGTTCGTGTTCGAAGCGCGGGTCGTCCGCCAACCGGATTTCTACGGCGTGTGTGCTGGCAAGTCCTTGCGATTCGAAGCCGATCCGAAGAACACCAATATCCATGCCGTGCTGTGCGGGCCCAACGGGCCGGTCACCGGCGTGCATGGCTGGATGCGCCGGATCGACCGCGCCGACGACCCCAGTTTCGCAAAATTGATCGTCCAAATCGGCCGTCAGGCGATGCAAGGCGCTACATAAATCCGTCTTTTAAAGACCGCGCGCGTTTAACACTTTTTTATGCCGCCGGGCGGGATAAGGTTTCTTGGAATATCGCCAAGAAAGCCGACCCCACGTGCCGGATCCGACCGAAATCGAAATTCGCCTGATCGACCGCCTGCCCGAAGCGGTGCTGGTGCTGAACGCGGAGCGTCGCGTGATGGCCGCCAATCGCATGGCCAAGCGTCTGCTCGGCGGCGATCCGGCGGGACAGTCGCTGGTCGAACTCGTGCCCAATGCCGATGCGGTGCCCGATATCTGGAACGTGACCGGCGAAGCCACCGCGCAATTCGAAGCGCATGCGCTGTCCAAAGACGGGCGCGCGTTTCCCGCTTACGTTTCCGTCGGCGCTGCCTTGCCCTATTTCCTGGTCACATTGCGCGACCTGACCGATCAGGCGGCGATCGAGCGTCAATTGGTCGAGCGCACCTTGCGCGACCAACTGACCGGTTTGCCCGCGCGCGCACTATTCCTCGAACAGGTCGAACAGGCACTGCTGCGCCGGCGCGTCCATGGCTCGACCAGCGAGATCGCGGTCGTCTGCCTCGATATCGATCGCTTCAAGGTGATCAACGATTCGCTCGGCTATCACGCGGGCGACGAATTGCTGATCGCCGTCGCGCGCCGTTTGGAAGAAGCTTTGGGGGCGGGTTACGCGCTCGCGCGTTTGGGCGGCGACGAGTTCGGCTTCCTGGTCGAGTGCAATCGCAAAGCCGAGGCGGCGATTTTGGCCGACGCGGCGCTCGACGCGTTCAAGAACGGTTTCACGCTGGGCGCTTCGCTGCCCGGCCGCCAATTGGCGGTGGGCGCATCGGTGGGGCTCGCTTTCGCCGATCCGGGGATAGCACCGCGTGCACCCACGCTCGTTTCCAACGCCGACGTCGCCTTGCATCGCGCCAAGACCGGCGGTGGTGCACGGATCGAAATTTTCGAACCCGCGCGCCATGGCGACGCGCTGGGGCTTCTGGAAATGGAACTCGCCTTGCGCGAGGCCGTGGACAAGAACGAGTTCGAAATCGTCTATCAGCCGATCGTCGATCTCGACGGCGGGCGCATGCGCGGCGTGGAAGCGCTGCTGCGCTGGAACCGCGCGGGCAAATTCGCCGTTCCGCCGGGCGTGTTCATCCCGATCGCCGAGCAATCGGGGCTGATCATGCCGATCGGCCGGCATGTGCTGGCGCAGGCCTGTTTGCAGATGGCGCGCTGGCGGCGCGACTATGGCGCGGCAGCACCCGATTACGTCGCGGTCAACGTTTCCGCGCGCCAGCTCGCGCGCGAGGATATGCCCGCCCTCGTCGCATCGACGTTGGAAGCGGCGGGGCTCGATCCTTGCCATCTCGAACTCGAACTCACCGAAAGCGCGGTCGTCGACAATCCCGCCGCGGCGCGCAAGCTGCTCGACGCGGTCGTCTCGCTGGGCGCCTCGCTCGCCATCGACGATTTCGGCACGGGCCAGTCGTCGCTGTCGCTGCTGCCGTCGCTGCCCTTCGCCAAGCTGAAGATCGATCGCAGCTTCGTGGGCGAAATGGACGTCGATCCCAACAGCTTCGAAATCGTGCGCGTCATCATCGGTCTCGCCAAGGCGCTGGGTCTGCGCATGGTCGCCGAAGGGATCGAGCGCGACAGCCAGTCGAAGCTGCTGCTCGATCTGGGCTGCGTGCTGGGCCAAGGCTTCCTTTATTACCGGCCGTTGCCCGCGCGGGAGATCGAACGCCTCTGTGCCGCGATCAAGGGCCCGCCCAGTGCGGCGATCGAGCCCGGCAAGGTCGTCGCTTAAATCAGCGACCTTCGCGCCGCCAGGCGATCAGCAGCAGCGTCAACGCGGCCAGGAACGTGAGCAAGCCCGGCATCAGCGGGGTTTGCGCCACACCCGCCACGACGTAATCGCCATTGGCGCGGAAACCGATCCAATTGCGCGTCGCCGAAATCTGGCCGCCCATTTCGCGCCCCGGCCGCACGCGGCGCAATTCCGGCACGCCGTCCTGCAGCCAAGCGATTTGGCCGCCGCTTGCCTCGGCGACGGGGCGCATGAGCTTGTCGGTCGTGCGCACATCGGCCGTCTCGGTCGGATTGACCGCACCTACGGCCGCGAGCGTGGAGCGTTCGCCGTCGGTCAGGCGATAGAGGCCCGGCTTCTCCGCGACGAAGACGGCGGTCTGGCGGCCGCCGCGCGAATCGGCGAGGCGCAACTCGGTCGAAAAATCGTCGGGGCCTTGCACGCGCACGGGTGTCGCCACCGGATCGATTGCGCGGCGCTCGACCTCGACCCGATTGCCGCGCACGCGCGCCTTTAGATCGTTCTCCTCGAGCTCGGGCTCCTTCATCAGCCAATGCGCCACGCGGCGCAGCAGCTCGGCATGCGGCCCGCCGCCGTCATAGCCGCGCGCCCACAGCCAGATATTGTCGCTCATCATCTGCGCCACACGGCCTTCGCCCACGCGATCCAGCAGCAGTAGCGGCCGGTCGGCGACGCCGTTCATCAGCACTTGGCCGCGGCGCGGCTCGGTATCGACATGGCGGAACCAACGGCCCCATTCGGGCGTCGTTCCCGCGCCGCCGGGCAGATCGGCGGTCACCGGATGGCGCCGCCCGACCGGCGACAAGCCGGGCAGATAGGATTGCTCGAATGTCTGGCCCGTCGGGATGCCGGGCATGATCTGGCCCAGCGGCGAATTGAACAGCGAATTCGGCGACGAGAAATTCGGGCCGACCGCGATCAGCAACGCGCCGCCGCCGCGCACATAGCGCACGATATTGTCGAGATAAACTTGCGCCAGCACGTCGCGCCGCCGATAGCGGTCAAAGATCACGAGGTCGAATTCGCGCAGCTTCACCTCGAACAATTCGCGGATCGGGAAGGCGATCAGCGACAGCTCGTTGACGGGCGTGAAATCCTGCGCCTCGGGCGGGCGCAGGATGGTGAAATGGACGAGGTCCACCGACGGGTCGGACTTGAGCAGGTTGCGCCATGTCCGCTC
Organism: Pseudomonadota bacterium; assembly: GCA_020161965.1. Taxonomy (GTDB): domain Bacteria; phylum Pseudomonadota; class Alphaproteobacteria; order CACIAM-22H2; family CACIAM-22H2; genus Tagaea. The sequence continues at coordinate 148 of JAIUNH010000418.1, read as the reverse complement.
GCCCGGATGCGGTTCGCCCGTGACGAGCAGCACGCGCAGCCGGTCGCGCACGCCGTTGACGACGACGACCTGCCGGTTGTTCTCGAGCGTCAGCTCGCGCGGGCCGGCCTCGACCTCGATCTCGAAGATCGTCTGCCCGGCCTTGTCG
>JAIUNH010000417.1 GCA_020161965.1 Pseudomonadota bacterium | reverse complement strand
CGACCTTGGCCTTGGCGAGATCGCGCTTGCGCCAGTTCTTGACCGGGGCGCCGACGATCAGAGCACCATTGCAGCCCATATCGGCCACGAGTTCGGGCAAGGTCACCTTGCGGAAATCGTCGTAGCGGCTGTCGACGACCTCGATCGCGGGATAAAGATCTTCGATCGCGGCCAGCACTTCGGCGCGGGTATAGGGCTTTTTGCGCGGCTTCAAATCCCGGCCCAGCACGAAGGCAAATTCGCCTTCAAGCCCGCGCAGCGCGTATTTGGCGGCGTCGAGCGTCGTGCCCGACACGAAGCAGCGCGACAGGAACACGCGCCCCGCGAAGGGCCCGTCGGATTTCATGATCTTGCGGGCGGCCTCGCCGGTGCAGCCGATCTTCCAGCCCGCGCGCGTCAGGCCCAGCTTCGCCGCGACGAGCGATTGCAGCTTGTAGGCTTCGTCGAGATCGCGCGGCCGGCACGCGGCGGGGATTTCGCGCGCGGTGCGCGCACGCCGCCAGACTTCGACCAGAAGTTCGACCGCCGGGGCGAGCCTTGAGGCCGCCGGCTTCTTGCGCACGACGCGCGCGGGTTTACGCGAAACGGATGACGACGCGGCGTTCTGGGCAACGCCCATGGCTTAACTCCTCCCGTGCGGCGCCCGCGTTGTTCCGCGATGCGCCGGTCTTGTTAACATCGACTTTGCCCGAATTTTCGCTCCGCGCGCAAGCGTCGATCCCCGGGGCCCAAGCGTGCTATCCGAAAGCGAAATGGTGAAGCGTTTCGACATCGACGAAGCCGCGCTCGCCGCCGCCTATGCGCGCGACGGCGTGGCGCTTGTGCGCGCGGCGCTGAACGATGCGTGGGTCGAGCGCATGCGCGCGGCGGTCGATCGCGCGATGACGGTGCCGTCCAACGACGCGATGGAATTCGTGCCGCCGGGCGAGGATGGCCGCTTTTTCGGCGACATGTTCATGCATCGGCGCGACGCCGATTTTCGCGCCCTCTTCTTCAAAACGCCGTGCGCCGAAATCGCCGGTCGCGCGATGGGGGCCGCCGAGGTGCGGCTGTTCTACGATCAGATTTTCGCCAAAGCGCCGAACACGCCGCGCGAAACGCCCTGGCATCAGGACGGACCCTATTGGCCGATCGCGGGCGAGATGGCGTGCACGGTGTATCTCGCGCTCGACGCGATCGACGACGGCAACGGTGCCGTCCGCTATGCGCGCGGCAGCCATTTGCCCGGCCGCGATTTCCGCCCCGCCCCGTTCCGCGCGGGCGCCGACAACGCGCTGCGTTATGCGGGATCGGCGCTGCCCATCGTCGATGCGCCCGACGAGGCCACACTGGTTTCGTTCAAGCTCGAACCCGGCGATGCGGTCGTGTTCCACGGCCGCATGGTGCATGGCGCCCCCGGCAATCCCAGCGCCGATCGGCCGCGCCGGACCATCGCCCTTCGATTTACCGGCGAGGACATACGCTGGCGGCGCGGCGTCTCGACCTTCGGCCGCTTGCGCAAAGCCGATCTGCCCGACGGTGCACCGTTATCGGCGCGTGACGCGTTGTTCCCGGTGTTGTGGAAACGCGGTTAGACCCGAACGATTTTGCCCGGGTTCATGATGTTGTCGGGGTCGAGCGACTTCTTGATCATCCGCATCAGCGACACGGCCTCGCCGTGCTCGGCGGTCAGGAAGTCGATCTTGCCGTAACCAACACCGTGCTCGCCCGTGCAGGTGCCGTCCATCGACAAGGCGCGATGGATCAAGCGGTCGTTGAGGCGGTTCGCCTCCGCCACTTCCTTCGGGTCGTCCATGTTGAGGACGAAGCAAAGATGGAAGTTCCCGTCGCCGACATGGCCCACGATAGGTGCCGGAATGAACGACGCATCCAGATCGGCCTGCGTCTCGACGATGCAATCGGCGAGGCGCGAGATCGGCACGCACACATCGGTCGCCCAGATCGAGCAGCCCTGGCGCAAGCCCTTGCTGGCATAGGCGGCATCGTGGCGCGCTTGCCAGATTTTCTTGCGTTCGGCCGGATCGGTCGTCCAGCGGAAATCCTCGCCGCCATGTTCGGCCGCGATGGCTTGCACGAACTCCGCCTGTTCCTTGACGCCCGTTTCGCTGCCGTGGAATTCGAGCCACAGCGTGGGGGCGGCCGGAATATTGATTTTCGAATAGGCGGCGATGGCTTCCATCTGCAGCTTGTCGGCAAGCTCGATGCGCGCTACGGGAATGCCGGCCTGGATCGTGGCGATGCAGGTATCGACCGCCGATTTGACGTCGGGGAAGGCGCACATCGCCGAGCTGGTCGCTTCGGGAATGCCGTAAACCTTGACGGTGATTTCGGTGATGACGCCCAGCGTGCCTTCCGAGCCGACGAACAAACGCGTGAGGTCGTAACCGGCCGAAGATTTGCGCGCGCGGCGCGACGTGCGCACGACGCGCCCGTCGGCGGTGACGACTTCCAGCGACAGCACGTTCTCGCGCATCGTGCCGTAGCGCACGGCGTTGGTGCCCGAGGCGCGCGTCGCGGTCATGCCGCCGATCGAGGCATCGGCCCCCGGATCGATCGGGAAGAACAGGCCGGTATCGCGCAGATATTCGTTGAGCTGCTTGCGCGTGACCCCCGGCTGCACGCGCACATCCAGATCGCTGGTGTTGACCGCCAGCACCTTGTTCATGCGCGTAACGTCGACGCAAATGCCGCCATGCAAGGCCGCCGTATGGCCCTCCAGCGCCGTGCCGGCACCGAAGGGAATGACGGGGATGCGATACTTGGCGCAAGCCTTCACGACCGCGACGACTTCCTCGGTGCTTTCGACGAAGGCGACCGCATCGGGCGGGGCGGGCTTGTGATAGGCCTCGCCCTTGCCGTGCTGCTCGCGCACCGCCATCGCGATCGTCAGCCGGTCGCCGAGAACGGCGCGGATTTCCGCGATCGCCGCATCGAGCATTACGGGGCGCTGACGCAGCATCCGAGTGAAGCATAGCGAAGTAGTCGCCGGTCTCCAGTCGTCAGTCGCCAGTGGAGATAAGGTTAGGGTATGCTGGTGACTGGAGACCGGGGACTGGTGACTATGATGGGATTTTCGATGCCGGCGGAGTGGTCGCCGCAAAAGCGTATCTGGATGAGCTGGCCTCACGCGAAGGCGGATTGGCCGGGCAAGTTTGCGCCGATTCCGTATGTATTTGCAGAGATGGTGCGGGTGATTACCGGTAGCGGGCAGCGCGTTGGGCTGCTGGTGAAGGACATCAAGGCGCGCGCGGAAGCGACGAAGATTCTCATGGATACGGGTGTGGATACGGACCTTGTTGATATGCTGGAGGTGAAGACCAATCGTGGCTGGCTACGTGATTGCGGGCCGATCTGGGCGCGCGACGGCATGGGCGGGTTCACGGCGCTGAACTGGCGGTTTACGGGCTGGGCGAAATACGGCAATCACAAGCTCGATAACGACGTGCCGGACCAGATTGCGGATTTCACCAAAGATGATACGCTGGAGCCGACGGCCAATGATATTCCCATCGTGCTGGAAGGCGGCGGGATTGAGGTGGATGGGCTTGGCAGCATTATCGTGACGGAGGAGTGGCTGCTCTCTGATACGCAGGTGCGTAACAAAGGATTCACCCGGGAGGATTACGAGCTGTTGTTTGAGCATTATCTTGGGTGCCCGAATACGATCTGGCTGGGCAAGGGCATCGTGGGCGATGATACGCATGGGCATGTGGATGACATCACGCGGTTTGTCGCGCCGGGGAAGATTGTGACCGTGGTGGAGCATGATAAGAAAGACGAGAATCACGCGCTGCTACAGGAGAATCTGAAGCGCCTCAAGAAGGCCAAGGATGCGAAGGGGAGGCCATTTGAGATTATTGAGCTGCCAATGCCGCGTCCGGTGGTTTACGAGGGGCAGCGTTTGCCTGCATCTTACGCGAATTTCCTGATCTGCAACAAAGTGGTGCTGGTGCCCGTGTTTAATGACGTGGCCGATAAAGAGGCATTGCGGATTCTGCAGGAATGTTTCCCTAAGCGCGAGGTGGTTGGCATTTATGCGCG
>JAIUNH010000416.1 GCA_020161965.1 Pseudomonadota bacterium | reverse complement strand
GACGTATTTTCGAGCTTCGATTTCTACCCGGCCAATAATTTCTTCCGCCATCAGCCGAGCTGGAAGTTCCTGGCGCAGGAGGCGAAGAACACGCCCGGCGTCGTCTCGCACGGCAACGTGAAGCAAGCCGAGCTTGCCAAGGCGTTGAAAGCGTCGCTGCTGCTGTTCTATCCCAATGTCGCGGCCGAGACGGCGTCGATCGCGACGATGGAAGCGATGGCGTCGGGCTGCGTTGTCATCACCACGGCGTTGGGCGCGCTACCGGAAACGACCGGCGAGTTCGGCATCCTCGCCCCCGTGGTCGACCGCAATATCGACCCGCAGGCTTATGTGAATGCCGCCAGTGCCATCGTCGATGCCTTCGCGCAAGCCAACCCGGCCTTGGACGCGCGACTGCGCATGCAGGTCGATTGGGTCAACCGCGTCTATCGCTGGTCGGCGCGCGCCGAACAGGCCGAAGCCATCATCGGAGGGATCGCATGATCGCCGTGATTTTCGAAGTGCGCCCCGCCGAGGGCCGCAAGCAGGATTATCTCGATTTCGCCGCCGCCTTGCGCGCTGATCTGGAAAAGAGCGACGGCTTCGTCTCGGTCGAGCGATTCCAGAGCCTAACCGACGACGGCAAAATATTGTCGCTATCGTTCTGGCGCGACGAAGCCGCCATTCAGGCGTGGCGCAACCGGCCCGGCCATCGGGCGGCGCAGGCCGCCGGGCGCACCGGCGTTTTCGCCGATTACCGTTTGCGCATCGCGGGCGTGGTCCGCGATTACGGCATGTTTGAACGCGATCAAGCGCCGGCGGATTCCCGCGCGGCGCACGAGGCGGGCTTTACCCTTTAGCCGCCAGGGCCGCGCGGCGCATCGCGAAGACGCCGCACGCGCAGATCAGCGTCGCGCCGATCACCGTCCATTGGCCGGGCACGTCGCCGTAGAAAAGCCAGCCCAGCAGCGTCGCGAACACGACCAGCAAATAGTTATAGGGCTGAAGATCGCTGGCCGGCGCCAAAGCAAGCGCGCGGATCACGCAGATATGCGCGAGCCCGCCCAGCGCCCCGCCGAAGATCAGCCAGAACCAGCCGATCGCGTCGGGTGCGCGCCAATCGAAAAAGGCGAGCACCGCGGCGATGACGAAACCGACCAGCGGCGTGTGCAACGTCGTCACGTCGGTCGAATCCTTGCTGGCGATCATGCGCGTCAGCGCCTGGTAAAGGCCCCAGGTGGCCGTCGCGGCGACGGCGATCCACATCGCCGGGCCGAGATTCTGGAAGGCGGGCCCGATCACCAGCAACGCGCCGGCCAAGCCGCCGAAGACGAGGCCCCAGCCGATCGGATCGACTTTCTCCTTCAGGAAAAGCGCCGACGCCGCCGTGGCGAAAAGCGGTGCGGACGCCGCAACCGCGTGCACCTCGGCCAGCGGCAGATATTTGAACGAGAGGATGAAGCACACCATCTCGATCAGCAGCACCAGCGTGCGCAGCGCCTGCCACCAAGGTGCGCGGCTTTCGAACACCAGCCACGGCCCGCGCTTGGCGATCAGGCTCGCGATGGCGATGAACAGCACGAAGCGGATCGCCATGATTTGCGGGATCGCGTAGCCATGCGTCAGCGATTTGTTGACCGCATCCATCGACGCGAAAAACGCCGTCGCCGCGATCATCAGAAAGACCGCGCGCAAGCCGTCGGTTTTCGGCATCAGAAAATCCCGTCGATTTCGCCGTCTTGCGTCAGGCCGATGGCTTCGGCGGCCGGGATTTTCGGCAGGCCCGGCATGGTCATCACGTCGCCGGCCAGCGCCACGACGAAGCCCGCCCCGGCGGACAAGCGCACTTCGCGCACCGGCAGCGTGTGGCCGGTGGGGGCACCCTTCAGATCGGGATCGGCGGAGAAGGAATACTGCGTCTTCGCCATGCAGACCGGGAATTTGCCGAAGCCCGCTTCCTCGATCGCCTTCAAGCGCTTCGACGCGGCCGAGGTGAAGCTGACGCCCGACGCGCGATAGATTTCGCGCGCGATGGTTTCGATCTTCGTCTTCAGTGGCGCCTCGTCGGGATAAAGGAATTTGAACTTCGCTTCGCCCTTGTCGATCTGGGCGACGACTTCGCGCGCGAGATCTTCCGCTCCCGCCCCGCCATCGGCCCAATGCTTGGCGCGGATCGCCTTGGTACCGGCGGCCGCGCACGCCTTCTCGATCGCCGTCCATTCGGCGGCGGTGTCCGACGTGAAGGCGTTGATCGCGACCAGCACGGGCAAGCCAAATTTCTTCAAATTCTCGACATGGCGCAAAAGATTGCTAAGGCCGCGTTCGACCGCGCCGACATCTTCCTGCGTCAATTCCTTCGCATCCGCCCCGCCTTGCAGCTTGAGCGCACGCACGGTGGCGACGACGACGGCGAGATCGGGCGTGAGACCCGCTTGGCGGCATTTGATGTCGAGGAATTTCTCGGCACCGAGATCCGCACCGAACCCGGCTTCCGTGACCACGTAATCGGCGAGCGACAAGGCGGTCGTCGTCGCGGCGACCGAGTTGCAGCCATGCGCGATATTGGCGAACGGCCCGCCATGGACGAGGACGGGGTTGCCTTCCAGCGTCTGCACGAAATTCGGCTTGATCGCGTCCTTCAGCAACGCGGCCATCGCCCCTTGCGCCTTCAAATCGGCGGCGGTGACGTAGCCGCCTTCCTTGCGTTCGGCGACGACAACGCGCGAAAGCCGCGCTTGCAGATCGGCCATATCCTTGGCGAGGCAGAAAATCGCCATCACTTCCGACGCGGTCGTGATGTCGAAACGGCCTTGGCGCACGGCGCCGTTGCCAGCACCCAAGCCCATCACCAGATCGCGCAGCGAGCGATCGTTCATGTCCATCACGCGTGGCCACACCACGCGCTTGGGATCGATCGCGGGCGATTTGCCCCAATAGACGTGATTGTCGACGAGGGCGGCGAGCAGATTATGCGCCGTGCCGATCGCGTGGATGTCGCCGGTGAAGTGCAGATTGATATCGGCCATCGGCACGATCTGGGCATGGCCGCCGCCGGTCGCCCCGCCCTTTTGCCCGAAGCAAGGCCCGAGCGACGGTTCGCGCAACGCGATCGCCGTGCGCTTGCCGATGCGGTTCAGCGCATCGCCCAAGCCGATCGTCGTCGTCGTCTTGCCTTCGCCCGCCTTGGTCGGATTGATGGCGGTGACCAGGATCAATTTGCCGCGCTTGCTCGATCTCGGCAGCAGGCCGGTATCGATCTTCGCTTTGGCGCGGCCATAGGGCTCGATCGCCGTTTCGGGAATGCCGATCTTGGCGGCGACTTCCGCGAGCGGGCGCAAGGTCGCCTTGCGGGCGATCTCGATATCGGACATGCGAATACGTTTCCTTCGTTCGTTCAGCGCGCTTGCGCGGCTTGGCGTTTCAGCGCCGCTTCGCGGATGGCGGTCATCGTCGTGCGCGTGGTGATGATTTCGGGATCGATCGTCAATGCCAGCAGCGCCGTGCGGCGCGTGGCGATGGCGCGCTCCAAGGCGGGCATGAAATCCTCGGTGCGCGTCACGGCCTCGGCATGCGCACCCAGCGATTTGGCGAGCGCCACGAAATCGGGGCTCTTCAAATCCGTGCCGACAACGCGGGCGGGATGCTCGCGTTCCTGATGCATGCGGATCGTGCCGTAGATACCGTTGTCGAACACCAAGATGATCGGTGCCGCCCCGTATTGCACGGCGGTCGCGATTTCGAGACCCGACATCATGAACCCGCCATCGCCGATCATGCCCAGCACGAGCCGGTCGGGATGAACGAGCGCCGCAGCCACCGCCGCCGGCACCGAATAGCCCATGGCGCCCGAGGTGGGACCGACCAAACGCGCGGGGCGCTTGAACGGCAGGAAGCGCATTGGCCAGCCGGTATGGTTGCCCGCATCGACCGTGACGATGAAGCTTTCGATATGCGCGGACGTCGCAAGCTCGCGCATCGCGCGGCCCATATCGAGCTCGCCGTTATAAGGCGTGGGGACGAGCGATTTTTCGAAATCGGCGCGCGCTTCCTTCGCCCAAATCTTCCACGGCCGGGAT
>JAIUNH010000415.1 GCA_020161965.1 Pseudomonadota bacterium | reverse complement strand
TCGATATTTTACGTCCTTGCGACAAGACGAAGCTGTCGAAGCCTTTGCCTGCTTCGCCAAATCAAAAAGCGTGATTCTTTCGATCTTGCCGCCCGAGATCATCACAAAGAGTGGGAATACAGAGTTCGTTAAGCGCCTCAACGCCAAAGGCGTCGCGTTCATTGTCGTTGGTGGCGCAGCAGTTGCTGTACATGGTTGCCGCAACATGGACGCTGTTGATGATCTGGATATTGTCATCGACTCAACAATCGAAAATGCAGAGCGATTTGTCGCAGTTTTGGCGGAGTGCCATATCGACTTCCCACACCCGGTCGCGGCATTGGCAAAGCCAGGCATTCAAGTGCCGATTAAGAAGTGGCACTATTACCTTGATGTGCTGACGCCACGAGATATCGACTTCGCAGACATGCTTACGAAGTCAATTTCATCTAAAATTGCCGACATAGCCGTTCGTGTTGCCGGCCGAGATGACTTAATCGCCATGAAGCGGTTCGCGATTGCGCAAAACGACGCTAACCGGAAGAAACACCAATCGGATTTATCGTGCCTGCTTGCATCATTTGCCTCAATGGCCGCTTCCGAGCCCTGAACTGGGCCGACTGTCAATTACTGTGATACTTGGCCGGTATTGCACCGCCCGCCTTATTCGTTCGGCGGATAAGTCGCTTTCCCGAAGGTTGTGCGGCACGAATACGCGTGTATCATCCCACGCGTGATGTCAGAGCCGCCTTCCGACGAAACGAACGGCGTGGCCGAGGGCCCCGCCCCGCATTATCACGGCCATCGCCAGCGCCTGCGCGAGCGCTTCCGCAAGGCGGGCGGCGGCGCGCTACAAGATTACGAGCTGATCGAGCTTTTGCTGTTCGCCGCGATCCCGCGCCGCGACGTGAAGCCGCTCGCCAAGGCGCTGATCCAGCGTTTCGGCTCCTATGCCGAATTGCTGTCGACGAGCCGCGAGGAACTCGCGTCGGTCGATGGCCTGGGCGACGTCGCGATCGACACGCTGCTGGCGGTGCGCGAAGCGGCCGTGCGCCTCGCGCGCGCCGACGCGTCGGACAAGCCGATCCTCGGCGGCTGGGAAAAGCTGATGGATTATCTGATGGCGGATATGGGCCGCGCCAAGCAGGAGCATTTCCGCCTGCTGTTCCTCGACAAGAAAAATCGCCTGATCCACGACGAGATCCACCAGAAAGGCACGATCGACCACGCCCCGGTCTATCCCCGCGAGGTCGCCAAACGCTGCCTGGAAATCGGCGCTTCGGCCGTGATCCTGGTCCATAACCACCCCTCGGGCGACAGCAAGCCGAGTCGCGCCGATATCGACATCACGCGGGAAATCGACAAGGCGCTGAAGGTTATCGGCGTGACCGTGCACGATCATGTCGTGGTCGGCCGGCGCGGCCATACCAGCTTCAAGTCGATGGGGTTGTTCTGATAGTCTGCGGACTATGAGATCCCATCACGACATGGGCGGCATCGAGCCGTTCGCCTCGCAACCGATCGACCGCGCCGAACACGAATTGTCGGAATTCGACAAACGCGTGGACGCGCTGGTCAATCTTCTGTCGCATCCCTCGCGCGCGCTGATGCGTGTCGACGAAATGCGGAACTCGATCGAATCCCTGCCGCCGGACGAATACGACCGCACGCTCTATTACGAAAAATGGATCCATGCGGTCGCGGAGATCATGGTCGCCAAGGACGTGATCGGCGAGGAGGAACTCGTCCTCAAGCTCGCGGACCTCAAGGAAGAGGACGGCGAGGAAGCATGAGTTTCGCCCCCGGCACACGCGTCACCGTGCGCAACGATTGGCCCGAGGCGAAGGGTGTGAAGGTCCATATCCGCACGCCGCATTTCGTGCGCGGCAAAACGGGCCGGATCGAGACGCTGATCGGCGAATTCGGCGATCCCGAATTCCTCGCGATCGGCCGCAAGGATGCGCCCAAGCGCGCCCTCTATATGGTCGTGTTCGACCGCGCCGATCTGTTCCCCGGCACGAACGCGCATAACGAAACCATGACCGCCGATCTCTACGAGAATTGGCTGGAGGCTGCGCCATGAGCGGCGATCATCACGATCATCTGCATACGCATGACGATCACGCGCCCGTGGGCGCAACCGAGCCGCGCCCCGAATATGCGCGGCTGGAACGCGCCGTGCGCGAATTGCTGATCGCCAAGGGCGTGCTGACGGCCGAGGATATCCGCAAGCAAATCGAATTGATGGACAGCCGCACGCCGGCGATGGGGGCCAAGATCGTCGCGCGCGCCTGGGTCGATCCGGCGTTCAAGGCGCGGCTGATGGCGAATGCGAAGGCCGCCGCCGACGAGATGGGTGTCGATACGTCCAATTCCGCGACCGTCGTGGCGCTGGAGAACACGCCCGAACGCCATCACGTGGTCGTGTGCACTTTGTGCTCCTGCTATCCCAAGGCGATTCTCGGCGTGCCGCCCGCCTGGTACAAATCCAGCGCCTATCGTGCGCGCACCGTCAAGGAGCCGCGCAAGGTCTTGGCGGAGTTCGGCACTTCCCTGCCCGAGGGCACGGAAATTCGCGTCGTCGATTCCACGGCCGATATGCGCTATCTGGTCGTGCCGATGCGACCCGCCGGGACCGAGGGATGGAGCGAAGACCGCCTCGCCGCCCTGGTCGGCCGCGACAGCATGATCGGCACCGCTTTGGCCGACACGCCCAAGAACTGACGCCAAATTCAATCCGGCGGATCGAGCAGCGAAACGTCGCCGCGCGTGTTGTAGAGTTTCAACCGCGCCCCGTCCGTCACATCGAACACGGTAAGACTTGCCGGATCGACCGGCACGATCCGATCCGGCGGCAAGCCGATCAAAATCGATAGCGCGGCGCGGATGACACCGCCATGCGTGACGACGACGATTGTGCCCGGCTGTTGGGGCAGTGCCGCCAAGGCCGCCGCGACGCGTGCGCGGAAGGCTGCCCAGGTTTCGCCGCCCGGCGGATCGAACGTGCCGTTGCGCCAGCCCCGATAAGCGGCCGCATCTTCGGCAAGCAGATCGCGCTTCGAGCGGCCGGTCCAAGCGCCGAGATCGGTTTCCCGCCACGCCGGATCGTGCGGCCCGTCCAGCCCCAATAATTCGGCCGTTTCGCGCGTGCGCCGCAGATCGGAGACGATTGTCGCGACCGGTTCCAGCGCCGCCACCGCGCTTCGCAACGCCGCCGCCTGACGGCGCCCGTTCTCCGACAGGCCGATATCCATTTGACCTTGCAACACATGCCCGGCGTTCCACGCCGTTTCCCCGTGCCGAACCAATGCGAGATTTCTCATGGCAGTCTTGCACCCGTCGCGTCGAACCGCGCGGCGGGAACCGACGGAAGAACCATATGAACCGTTTCGCCGATGGCGACGCGCGCCATCCCGTCGACGACCGCCGACAGACGCAACGCGCCCGCCAAGCCGGTGACCATCATGCGCCCGGCGACCGGCACCGACTCCGCCACCACGACGCGGATCGAGCGTTCGCGCGCGACAGCGGCAACGCCAAGCTGCTCGGCCCGGTACATGACATGCGCGGCACCCGAGGCGGGCCCCAGCGCCATATCACCGAACCGGTCCTGGCCGTCCGCGGCCGCGACCGGCACGAGATTGGCCGGCGGCGTGCCCATGAAACCCGCGACAAAGGCGGTGCGCGGTGCGGCGAGCAATTCGTCGGGCGAACCGAATTGTTCGACCGCGCCGTCCTTCAAGACGGCGACATGGCTCGCCATCGTCAACGCTTCCACTTGGTCGTGCGTGACGTAAACGCTGGTTGCCCCCGTCGCGCGATGGATGCGCATCAATTCCGTGCGCATCTCGACCCGCAACTTGGCGTCGAGATTGGACAGCGGCTCGTCGAACAGCAGGATTTTGGGACGCGGCGCCACCATGCGCGCGATCGCCACGCGCTGCTGCTGGCCGCCCGAAATCTCGTTGGGATAGCGCGCGGCGAGATGCTCGATGCCCAGCAGCCGCATCACTTCCCCGACGCGCGCGTGCCGCGCGGCGGCATCGCCTGCACCGGCCACCTTCAACGGCCAGCCGATATTGCCCGCC
>JAIUNH010000414.1 GCA_020161965.1 Pseudomonadota bacterium | reverse complement strand
TACATTCCACCGCCGACGCGGACGCGATGCATGTGCGCCTGGCCGACGAAAGCGTGTGCATCGGCCCGCCGCCGGCGCGCGACAGCTACCTCAACAAAGCCGCGATCATTTCGGCCGCCGTCATCACCGGGGCGGACGCGATCCATCCCGGCTACGGCTTCCTGTCCGAGAACGCGGATTTCGCGCGGATGGTCGAGGATCACGGGATCGCCTTTATCGGCCCCACGCCCGACCATATCGCGATGATGGGCGACAAGATCGAAGCCAAGCGCGCGATGATCTCGCTGGGCGTGCCTTGCGTGCCTGGCTCCGACGGCCCGGTTACCGATATGGAAACCGCGCTGAAGCTCGGCAAGGAAATCGGCTACCCGGTCCTTATCAAGGCGGCGGGCGGCGGCGGCGGCAAGGGTATGCGCGTCGCCAATTCGGCGTCCGAGCTGGAAGAGGCCTATCGCGGGGCGCGCGCCGAAGCGGGGGCGAATTTCGGCAACGACGTCGTCTATATCGAGAAATATCTCGGCCATCCGCGCCATATCGAATTCCAGATGCTGGCCGATACGCACGGCAACGTCGTGCATCTGGGCGAGCGCGATTGCTCCTTGCAGCGCAAGCACCAGAAGGTTCTGGAGGAAAGCCCGTCGCCCGCGCTCAATTCCGCGCAGCGCGAGAAGATGGGCAAGATCGTCGTCGACGCGCTGAAGAAGCTCGGCTACCGCAACGCCGGCACGCTCGAATTCCTCTACCAGGACGGCGAATTCTATTTCATCGAAATGAACACGCGCCTGCAGGTCGAGCATCCGGTGACCGAAATGGTCTGCGGTCTCGACCTCGTGCGCGAACAGATCCGCATCGCTTCGGGCGCGCCGATGGCGTTCACACAAGACGACGTGCGCCTGCAAGGCCACGCGATCGAGTGCCGCGTGAACGCGGAAAACCCCGAAACCTTCGCGCCGTCGCCCGGCCTGATCGCCGAATATCACACGCCCGGCGGCTTGGGCGTGCGCGTCGATAGCGGCCTTTATTCGGGCTACCGCGTGCCGCCGCATTACGATTCGATGGTCGCCAAGCTGATCGTGCACGGCACCAGCCGGAACGAATGCTTGATGCGCCTGCGCCGCGCCCTCGACGAATACGTGGTCGGCGGCATCCAGACGACGCTGCCCTTGCATCGCCGCCTGACGCGCTCGCAGGAATTCATCGACGGCAATTACGACATCCACTGGCTCGAACGCTGGATGGGCCTCAAGAAATGATCCCCAGCGCCCCGTGGCGATGGAAGATCTGACTTACCGCCATCTGCTGTGGGCCTATGCCAACGGGATTTTCCCGATGGCGCAGACGGCCGACGACCCGGAAATCGGCTGGTACGATCCCGATCCGCGCGGCGTGCTGCCGTTGGACGGCGTGCATATCCCGCGCTCGCTCGCCAAGCGCCTGCGCAAAAACCCGTTCGAATTCCGCCTCGACACGGCATTCGCGGCGGTGATGGAAGGCTGTGCGGCGCGCGCCTCGACCTGGATCAACACGACGATCCGCGATCTCTATCGCGAACTTCACGAAGCCGGCCACGCGCATTCGGTCGAGGCGTGGGCCGACGGCGAACTCGCCGGCGGGCTCTACGGCGTGCGATTGGGATCGGCGTTCTTCGGCGAAAGCATGTTCGCGCGCAAGGACGATGCGTCGAAAGCCGCCCTCGTCCATCTGGTGGCGCGTTTGCGCGCGGGCGGCTTCGTGTTGCTCGACACGCAAATGACGACCGAACATATGGCGCGCTTCGGCACGATCGAAATTTCACGCGCCGAGTATCGCCGCCGCTTGGCGCGCGCCTTGAAGAGCGTGGCGCCATTCACGGAAATTCCGCAAACGCGCATCGACGCCGAATTTTCCAAATTGATCGGCCGGGCCGGTTAACGGCAGCCGACGACCCAAATATCGTAGACCGGGTGATCCATCGCCGACACGGCGGGGGCGGAGGCGAACATCCAGCCGCGGAACACGCTTTGCGCCTGTTCGCCCGATTTGCGCTCGACCACGTCGAGATAGGCCGCACTCTCGGGCGGCTCCTCGGGCGGGCGTTTGCGGCAGGCGCGCACGACGACCGACAACGTGCCGAGCATCACTTCGCGCTCCACCGGCGCTTCGAGCGTGCGCACGCGCCCCGTGACCTTATCCAGCGTCTGGAGCTGCGCCGTCTCCAGCGTGCGCCAATTGGCGGCCGGCGCGGTCTGCGCCCAAGCCGGGGATGCGGCGACGGCGAACAGGATCGCGGCAAGGATGGAAAGGGCGCGCATGGTCAGCGCGGACTTAGACCCTTACGCGCAAGGGCGCAAGGCCGCCTTTAGCGGCCGTACTCGACGGCGGCATCGATGTCGTAGGGATCTTCGGGCAGGCCCGCATCCACGCGGCGCGGCACGTCCTGGAAGCCGCGCTGGCCGGGCTGGCGCAGGCCGATCTCGACCGGCGTATTGGCAACCGGGCCGGCGGCCGCCGGCGGATTATGGGCGTCGCGCAACATGATCGCCGCCCCTTGCCCCGTCGCGGCGACGAACACCACCACCGCCAATACGCACGCCGATTGCCCGAAGGTCCGGCACAGCCACGCGAACGGCGCGAATAAAATTGCGTCTCGCATCGTTGTCCTCCACCACCAGTCACATCGTGTCGAATTGCACGATGTCAATATGGTGTGACCGAATTATGGCGGCAGTGACACCAGTCACAGCCCGACATAATGCGACGCAAATTTTCGTCAGCGCGTCGGCGTGGAAAAGAAATCTTTCGGCAAATTCATCGCGCGCAGCACGACGCGCGCGATCTGGCGGCCCAAGCAGTCGTAAAGCATGTCCGCGACCTTGGTCATATCCTCGCGCGGCACGTTCTCGAGTTTCATCTGCCCGCTTTCGATCCAGTGCCGCATCGTCTCGTAACGCGGGAAGATCGCCACGTCGTGGCGCAAGCCCGCCTGGTTCATCGCATCGATATAAGGCTGGAAACCGATCAGGCGCACCGTGTCGCGCGCGTATTGCGGCGTCACCAGCAGCGTATCGGCTTTGGCGGCAGCGATCGCCGCGAGCCCGTCTTCCAGCGTCGTGCCGAATTGATCGAGATCGATCGAGCGCACGGCATCGGCCGTGCCGGTTTCCCAGACGACCAGATCGGGCTTCAGCGACAACACGTCCTTGGCCAAGCGCTTGGCCATCTGGTCGGCGGTCTCGCGTGGCTTTGCGCGGTTCTGCACCGTGACGGCGACATTCGGCAAACGGCGGCGCAAATCGGCCTCGAGCCGTGCGGGCCAGGCCGCGTCGGCCGACGAAGCGCCCATGCCCATCGTCGACGACGAGCCGATCGCGACGATCGACAGACGTTTATCGAGCACGACGCGCTTGGCCGCATGGACGAGCTTCGCGTCGGTGACGAAGACCGAGCCCGGCACGCGGCACGCTTCGGGCATCGCGGCGATCGGCGAAGTTGGGGGCGGCGGGGTTTGGGCATGGACGAGCGAGGCGGCGAATAACGCCACCCAAATCGACGCCCAGAACCTCAATCGCGACCCACGCCCCACCATGGATCAGCCCTCACCTTTGCGCGGCTTACCTTGCGCTTTATACCAAGAAAACAGCTTGGCGAGGGACAGCAGAATGAAGCATCCCGCCGCCGTCACCACCGCTTGGTTGGCGACCGACGCGCCGTATTCGACCAACGCCGCGTGCCCCAGGACCGAGAGGAAAATCCCCAGACAGAATATGGCGAGCGAGTTCGTACCGCAGCGCGTGATGGCCCTGGCCCAGCGCAGATTGAGCCAAGCGGCATCGCGGGGCACACGCCACACCACGACCGCGCACAGCGCCAGAATGCTGAGGAGGCGCAGCGGCCCTTCGTTGGTCTTGTCGGCGAATTGATAGATCGCCTCGGCGAAGGCGATCGGCACGTTGTCGAAGTAGTAGCCGACGGTGATCCAGGTGCGGATCGGGATCGTCGCGGCGAGGAAAATCGCCGCCACCCAATAGACCCATTTCGGCACGCCCACCGGTGCGTCGTCCACGCCCGCCCGCCAGCCGCAGAAAATC
>JAIUNH010000413.1 GCA_020161965.1 Pseudomonadota bacterium | reverse complement strand
CTTGGCTTCGGCCTCGGCTTCGCGTTCGCGCGCCTCGGCATCGCGGAACGCGGCTTCGCGCCGGCCTTCCGCCTGCAGGATCTGCGACTGTTTCTCGCCTTCGGCGCGCAGAATCTCGGAAGCACGCAGTCCTTCGGATTCGAGGATCGCCGCACGCTTCTCGCGCTCGGCCTTCATCTGGCGCGCCATCGCGTTCGAAATATCCTGAGGTGGGCGGATATCCTTCACTTCGACGCGCGTGATCTTGATGCCCCAGGGGCCCGTCGCATGATCGACGACGTTGAGCAGGCGGGCGTTGATCTCGTCGCGCTTGGACAGCAGCTCGTCCAGGTCCATCGATCCCATCACCGTGCGCAGGTTGGTTGTGGTCAGCTGGAGGATCGCGACATAGAGTTCGGAGACCTCATAGGCGGCCTTGGCGGGCTCCAGCACCTGGAAGAACACGACGCCGTCGACCGCGACCATCGCATTGTCCTTGGTGATGATCTCCTGGCCCGGAATGTCGAGCACCTGTTCCATCATGTTGACCTTGCGGCCGACCCGATCGACGAACGGCACGATCAGGTTGAAACCGGGATGTGCGACATGGGTGAAGCGGCCGAACCGCTCGATTGTATATTGATAGCCCTGCCGGACCACCGTGACGCCCGCGACGACGAACGCGACGACCATGACAATGAGAAAAAGCAGGAAATATTCCACGACATCCCCCTCCGAAGGCCAATGGCGGGATACTGCCCCGCCAGCGCTTGCCCGCCAAGCATAATCGGGCGAAGAGCGTGGCCATGACCCATTCGACATCTTCTCCGCGCAGCGCGCTTTATCTCCCGGCTTCCAACGCTCGTGCGATCGAGAAGGCGCGGGGGCTCGATGCAGACATGATCATGCTCGATCTCGAGGATGCCGTGCCGCCCGATCGCAAGGACGAGGCGCGCGCCGCTGCTGTCGCCGCCGTGGAAACGGGCTTTGGTTGTCCGGTCGCGATACGGATCAATGCGATCGGCAGCGAATGGCACACCGCCGATCTCGATGCAGTGGCGCACTCGCGCGCCGACTATATGGTCTTGCCCAAGGTCGAATCGCCGAAGGCGCTGGCGGCGTCCGGCAAGCCGTTGCTGGCGATGATCGAGACGCCCGATGGCGTTCAGTCGGCGGCGGTTATCGCGCGCCAGCCGGGCGTCGCCGGGCTGATCGCCGGCACCAACGACCTGAAGGCGGAACTCCGCATCCCATCGGGCGCGGGACGAGAGGGGCTGGTGCTCGCGTTGCAGACGATCGTGCTGGCGGCGCGCGGCGCAGGCATCATCGCGCTTGATGGCGTCTGGAACCGGCTCGACGATCCGACGGGCCTGGAAGAGGAGTGCCGGCAGGGCAGGGCGTTCGGCTTCGACGGCAAGACGGTGATCCACCCCGCGCAGATCGAGATCGCCAATCGGCTGTTCGGGCCCGACGCGGCCGAACTTGAGGATGCGCGCGCACTGATCGCCGCGTTCGATGGTGGGGCCGTGCGATTCCGAGATCGGATGATCGAATCCATGCATGTGGATGCCGCGCGGCGACTGATCGGGCAGGCGGAGGGTTTACGCCGGACCGATTAGCTGTCAGTGGCTCTCCATGAGAGCGCCGCTCGATTCCTTCATCGCCAGTCACTGCCGCGTTTCGCGCGGGTGGGCGAAATGTATTCCGGGCGGCCCCAGCGACGGAGCCTGCTGCTGACCATGGATATCGCCCTCGGCCTCACTTTCGACGACGTTCTGCTGCGCCCCGGCGAATCCGACGTCCTGCCCAGCCAGGCGGATACGCGGACCCGGATCACGCGTGATATTGGGCTGAACATCCCGATCCTGTCGGCGGCGATGGACACTGTTACCGAAGCACGGCTGGCCATCTCGATGGCGCAGGCGGGCGGCATCGGCGTCATTCACCGTAACCTGTCGCCCGAACTGCAGGCCGAAGAGGTCCGGCAGGTCAAGAAATTTGAAAGCGGCATGGTGGTCAATCCGGTCACGATCGGCCCCGACGCCACGCTGGCCGATGCGCTTTCGCTGATGCGCGCCAACGGTATTTCCGGTATTCCGGTAGTCGAAAATGGCGGCACTGGCGGACAGAAAACCGGCCGCCTCGTCGGCATCCTGACCAATCGTGACGTGCGCTTTGCATCAGACCCGTCGCAGAAGGTCTACGAACTGATGACGCGCGAAAACCTCGTCACCGTGCGCGAAAGCAAGGTCGACCAGGACGAAGCCAAGCGCCTGCTGCACAAGCACCGCATCGAAAAGCTGCTGGTGGTCGACGCCAAGGGAAATTGCGTCGGCCTGATCACCGTCAAGGACATGGAGAAGACGCAGCTCAACCCGAACGCCGCCAAGGACGCGCAAGGGCGCCTGCGCGTCGCAGCCGCCACCAGCGTCGGCGAGGACGGGTTCGAGCGGGCGGAACGTCTCATCGCGGCGGGCGTCGACCTGTTGGTCATCGACACGGCGCACGGCCATTCGCAGCGCGTGCTCGACGCGGTGACCCGCGCGAAGAAGCTCTCCAATTCGGTGCGCATCTTGGCCGGCAACGTCGCGACGCCGGAGGGTACCCGCGCGCTGATCGACGCAGGTGCTGACGCGGTCAAGGTCGGCATCGGCCCCGGCTCGATCTGCACCACACGCATCGTCGCCGGCGTCGGCGTGCCGCAGCTTTCGGCCGTCATCGGCGCGGCCGAGGAAGCGGCGAAATCCGGCATCTCGATCATCGCCGACGGCGGCATAAAATTCTCGGGCGATCTCGCCAAGGCGCTCGCCGCCGGCGCGACCGCCGCCATGATCGGCTCCCTGCTCGCGGGCACCGAGGAAAGCCCCGGCGAGGTCTATCTGCACCAGGGCCGCTCCTTCAAAGCCTATCGCGGCATGGGCTCCGTCGGCGCGATGGCGCGCGGCTCGGCCGACCGCTACTTCCAGGCCGAGGTGCGCGACACGCTGAAGCTGGTGCCGGAAGGCATCGAGGGCCAGGTTCCCTACAAGGGCCCGGTCGGCGGCGTGCTGCACCAGCTCACCGGCGGCCTCAAGGCCGCGATGGGCTATGTCGGGGCGCGCGACCTCGCCGAGTTCCGCGACAAGGCGCGCTTCGTGCGCATCTCGTCGGCGGGCCTGCGCGAAAGCCATACGCACGACGTGACCATCACCCGCGAAAGCCCGAACTATCCGGGAGTCGGATAAGCCTGCGCGTTCTCAATCGAGATCGGCCATTCGGATCGACACCGTTTCCACTGCGTCCGGAACCAGCTTGGAGTCGGGGCTCACCTTTTCGATACTGCCCCATTGGCCATCGGGTTGAGGACGTGTGTGAACCCAAGTCGTTCGCATCTCCGCATCCACAACCCACAGCTCGCGAACGCCATGTCTGGCGTAGATGCGCGCCTTGAGTCCCCGATCGTATTTCATTGAGGACGCGGCGACCTCGATCGCGAGCAGGACGTCGGTTCCCTTGACGTCCTCAGGCAGGATTCTGATCGGGTAAAGGATGAAATCCGGCTCCAGGAAAGTTCTGTCGTCAAGATAGAGCGATGTCTCGACGGCCAGGCGAAGCTCATCCGGCGATTGACGCGCCAGCAGACGATTGAGCGCCGCCTTGACCACCTCATGCTGGTTCCCCTTCGGCGACATCGGCACGACCTCCCCGTCGATCAGCTCGAAATTCTCGTCCTCTGCGATGATGCCCGCGTCGACCATGGCGCGGATTTCGGCCACAGTGAACGAGCGGCGGGGAAAACCTTCGGCGGCGCGGGTGGCGATGACGTTCATGCCGGCATCCTGAATTGTCGTGCGATCAACATATCACCACACAGCCGTGCTGTCGCCAACACCGTCACGCCGCCTGGCGCACCGGCGGAAAGATGATCGAGCGGTGCGCCGATGCGCCCGCGAGCGCGCCGTCGCCGACGGACAGCGCGACCGATGCCTGGAACCGCGCCGCGTCGCCGCAGGCGAACACACCCTCGACCGAAGTCTGCTTCAAGGCGTCGGTCCTGACGATCGGGCCGAGCGGCCCTTCGTCCAGCGCGCAGCCCAGCATCTCCCCCAGCGGACTCGAAAGCCG
>JAIUNH010000412.1 GCA_020161965.1 Pseudomonadota bacterium | reverse complement strand
GCCACTGCTTGCGCTCGGCGTCCGGCCCGGGGATCGAGCCCTTCTCGGTGACCATGCCGTCCGGCCCGATCATGCGCTCGGACAGGAAGAACTCGACGAAGTCCTTGAGACCCGGGATCACGCCGACATGCTGCTTCTTCACGTAGAAGAACAGCGGGCGCGACACCGGATACTTGCCGGTCGCGATCGTGTCGACCGAAGCCTCGATGCCGTTGACCGTGGCGACGCGGATCTTGTCGCGGTTTTGGTCGTAGAACGACAGGCCGAACACGCCGATCGCGGTGCGGTTGCGCTCGATGCGGGCCAGCGTTTCGGTGTAGTCGCCGTCGATGTCGTTCGAGCGGCCGTCCTTGCGCACGCGCACGCAAGCATCGGTCTTTTCCTTGCCCGACAGCGCCTTGATCTCGGCGAAGTCGGCGCAGCCGCCGGCCATCACGCGCTCTTCGAACACTTCGCGCGTGCCGTGCTTCTCGCCCGGAATGTACGCGGCGATTTCGACGTTCGGCAGCGCCGGATCGATCTGGTTCCAGCGCGTATAGGGATTGGCGACCAGTTGGCCGTTCTGCGGCACCTTCTCGGCGAGGCCGAGATAGAGCTGCTTCGTCGTGAAGGCGATCGGCTGCAGGCTGATATGGCTCGCGAACACGATGCCGTCATAGCCGAAGCGGATTTCCTGGATGTCGTTCACGCCGTTCGCCTTGCAGCTGGCGAGCTCGGCCGCCGTGATCGGGCGCGAGGCGTTGGCGATGTCGATGAACTGCGCGCCCACGCCGCGGCAGAACTCACGGAACCCGCCGCCGGTACCGCCCGAGGCGACGATCGGCGATTTGAACTGGCGGAAGTTGCGGCCGAATTGCTCGGCGACGACGTTCGCGAAGGGCAACACGGTCGACGAGCCGGCGATCTGGATCTGGTCGCGCTGCTGGGCGGTCGCGGGGCCGCCCCAGGCGGCGAGCGTCGCCGCAGCGGCGGCGATAGCGAGGAAATTCGTTGCGGACTTCAAAGGAGCCTCCTTTGGCTTCGGTCGGGTGTGCCGCAGCGGCGAATGCCGATCGGCAACCCGGGCGGACCGTAGTCCCCGCTCGCGACGAAACTATTGAAGTTCGATTGCTGTTTTGTGACAGCGGCGGCGATTGGCCGAAATTCGCTCAAACGATTGTTTAGGAAAGAAAAATCCGGACGCCCTAAAAGCCGTGCCGAAAACCTTGCGCCGGCACCGTCACAAAAATTCCCCCGCCCGAGTACATACCGGGGGATGTGTTTGCCTACCTATGCACGCCGGAAACCTTGCTCTGGCGGCCTCCCCTGCCATACTAGGTGCCGTCAATCCCTTGCCGGACCACACTGATTCGATGGTGACCGCCAAACCCGTCAATGTCGACAAGTTGCGCGCGTCGTTGAGCGAGCGATTCTTCGAGGCGTTGGCGCGCCGGCGAATCGAGCTCAAGGAAGCCGCGCGCTATGCCGGTTGCCACGAGAAGGTGCTGGGCCGTTTGCGCCGGGGCGAGTCCGAGAAGATGGATCTCGCTTATGTCGTGGCGATCGCCAAGTCGCTGCCCGACGGCGACGCCTTTATCGGCGAAGTGACCGGTATCGGCCAAGCCGCCGACGATATGCGCACACGCATTCAGGAAGCGGCGGTGCGCCTGTCGCCCTCGCTGCCCGATTCCGATTGGTGGTACCCGCCTTACGGCGACAAGGTGCACGCGGCACCCGATCCGGCGACGGCATTGCGCCTTGCCTATCGTCTGCCGGGCACGATCGACGCCGTCGGCTATGGACTGCGTTCACTGGGCGGCGTGCTGCGCCAGGGCATTCGCGTGACCTTCGAACGCGAGGCGGCGTCGCACAAGGCGCTGCTGGCCTGCGCCAAGCATCTGCGCGAATGCTTCGGCACCGAGGCGATGGTGATGGTCAACGACCAGCCGCTGAACGTGCGCATCGCCATCAATCTGCTCGAGGAAACGGCGGCGGACGCCGCCTCGGTTCTCGCGTCGCGCGCACACCCGTGGGTCATCGACCGGTTGTCGCTCGACAGGATCGAGGATCCGCTGCTCGGCCAGTTCGCGCGCGAAGCGGCCGGCAATATCGACGACATCGCCAGCTACGCGCTGCGCGGCGGCATGGCTGATCGCTGCGCGCTGTTCCATGTCGACGGCGAGAACGTCATGTCGCTATGGGCCGGCGCATCGCTGGCGGTCGACCGGTCGTCGATCATCGGGCGCAACGTGTTGGAGCGCGACGACCTCGCCTATGCGCGCATGGTCCGCGCCCATGTGCTGGAAGCCTGCGCCGAAGGCACCGTCTATCGCGAGATGGACATTCCGATGAACGGATTGCGCGGCCGCTATCGGCGCGTGGCCGCCGCCGGACGGCGTGGACCCGACGGCACGCGCCAAGTCGTGACGCTGGTCCAGGTCGTCGGCCTTACTGCCTACAATTGAACGCCGCTTTCGCGGCGAGCCCAACGCGGGTTGATGCGTCCATGAACGACGCAACCTAAAGAATCCCGTTGAATACAAGCTTCCGTTGACCATACTGACAACCAATACTCGCGTGTGACGGCGCGGTTGAGCCGGCGGCCATTTCCGCCTTCGCGGCGCCCCCCTTCGCGCGCCCGCCCTCGGCTGCCTGACCGCTGCGGCGGTGCTGGCTCCTTTTCCCGAGAGAAAGACGAAGGAGTTATGGATGTTCTGAATCGCACCGACCTCACCACGCTTCCCCATTATCTGGATGCGTGGAACCCCAAAGCGTTGCCGCCCGAGGCGCGGCGCCTGCTCTCGGCGCGGGTCGCCCCGCCGCTCTGCGCCGTTTTGGAGGAAGCCGGATTCGTCCCGCGCGTCGGCTTCGATCTCGAAACGCTGGCGGAATTCCGCCACAACCTGGCCGATCCGCGCTGGGCGAAACTCGCGGAACCGTGCGACCCGCATCTCAACCCCGGCGCCACCGAAAACGACACCTTCGTCGTCTATATGCTGAACCCGGCGGGCGAGGTTTGGGGCTGTGCGGCGTCGCGGTTACGCTGGCTCGAAGGCTCGCTCGCCGACAATCTGGCGCATCAGACGGCGCTGGCCGAACGCCCGGATCGCTTGCCCGAAGGCCAGCGTTTCGCGTCGTTCGGCGCGATGGCCGACGGCATTCGCGACGTGCCCGTCGCCTGGGGTTCGTCGCTCTGGGCGCACGACAAAGCGCCGCGCATGCTGGTGCCTGCGATCATGCGGATGCTGCATCTGTGGACCGTCGCGCATTGGGCATGGTCCTACACCGTGTCGATCGGCCAGCCGCGCATCGCCGATCGCTATGGCTTCGACGTGCATGGCTACGACGTCGTGGCACGGGGTGCTCGGCGCACGAACGCGGACGGGGCCGCGACCGACTACCGGCTGATGATCGCGGGACGGGCGCGCATCCGCGCGCTCGTCACCGATCCCGGCTACACCGACCTGTCGCGTGACCTGTCGGGTTTGGGGATGTAGCACCGTCCCAACGAAAAACGGGGCCGGTCGCCCGGCCCCGTTTCCTCGCCTGTATCAACTTCAACATTCTAAATCAATCAGTCGAGCGGCTCCGTATCGCTCCAGCATATCTATAAAACGTCTCAATCTGCGCCGGGGTCCTGCCTGTGTAAGTTCAGATTGGCAGGAGTAGCTTGCGAAGCTGGCTGTATAGCGACAGGGGCCCGTTGTTGAAATTCGAGTTTTGTCCCGCCGAGAGCGGGCGGAACAACTTCGAAATTCTTAATATTGTAGACCTCTTCTAGAATGTGACGAACCAAACCGAGGCCATAGACGCGCGGGAACTGCAACTCCTCTGCATCTTTCTTTACCACTCGAATGGCGGCAGTCATGGATGCAGCGCGTGCAACCGGGAACGTAACTCCCGTGCTTGTTTTCCATGTCTCGGCAGGGCGCCCAATCTCATCGCTCACCAAGACGCAACGAATCTGATCCAGCCAGGAACGCAGCGTCGCGGTGGAGATGTAATTGTCCGTCGTCAGAACAATCGGGACTGTTTGAGGGTGTTGCTAACGGAGGCTTCGGCGCATCTGGGTTGTTAGTTTAGGCGGTCGCTTGCCGGTGCAGCAAGCGGCGGTGCTC
>JAIUNH010000411.1 GCA_020161965.1 Pseudomonadota bacterium | reverse complement strand
TCAGCGTATGCGGCCCGAAGGAATTGATCAGCGGCACGTCGCTCGCGTCGCGCCCGCGCGCGACGACGATCCGCCCGATGCGCGCCGCGTTGTTGCGCGGATCGAAGGCGTACCATTCGCCGTCGAGATAAACTTCGATCCAGGCGCTGAAATCCATCGGCCCGCCGGGCGGCACGCCGATATCGCCGAGATGGCCGTTCACGTAGCGCGCGGGAATGTTGAGGCAGCGGCAAAACGTCAACGCCAGATGCGCCATATCCCGGCACACGCCCACGCGCTCCTTGAAGGTTTCGGCGGCCGAACGCGTCGCGCGTGCTTGCGCATAGTCGAACCGGACATGCTGGTGGACGAAGTCGCAGATTGATTGCACGCGGCCCCAGCCGGGCGTTTGCGTGCCGAAAATATCCCACGCGGTCTGGCTGAGGAGATCCGTCTCGCAGTAACGGCTGCCCAACAGGAAAACGAGAACGTCCGACGGCAGATCCGTCACGGGAAGTTCGCGCGCATCCGGTTTCACCGGATCGGGCTTGCCGCTGTCGACGATAATGGAATCGCCCTTGATCGTCAGATCGCCTTGCGGCGCGGTCAAGCGCCGGCAGCGATTGCCGTACATGTCGCGATAGATCGACGTCGGCACTTCCGGCGTCGTGCTGAACGTTTCGGAGGCATGAAAATCGGGCGAGCGATCCTCGTGCGCCGACAAAAGGCAGACCGCCGCCGTCGCGCGCGGGAAAGTCAAACTCATCTCGTAGCCATAGCGGATCAGCATGGTAAGGGTCCTCATCGGTTTGTCCCGCGCGGCACCGCGCGATGGAACGACAAGCCCAACGACCTAAAACATAATCCGGAAGCGAATATGGCCAACGCATGAAATCGAAGCCGTTCGCAACGTTTCGCGTATAATCCGAAGGCGGTTCAGGTCAAGCAGATCAATGCGACCGCATATACCGCAAGTAGCAATACGCATTCCGGGCCGAGGCCGAGCACGCGCCGCTTCGGCCGCAGGATGAGTGCCGCCGCGTAGATCGCCGTCATGACGATGCCGATGGCCGAGAGATAAAGGCTCGTGCCGTCGATCGCGGCGTAAGCGCTCGCCCCCGCGCACAGCGACGCGACCGTCAGCAATACCGGCAGCACCGCGTTGCCGCCCAGAATGTCGCTGACCGCGAGTTCGTTCTCCCCCGCTTTGGCCGAGGCCCAGCCGGTCGAAAGCTCGGGCAGCGACGTCGCCGCCGCCAACACCGTGGCGCCGAACACCACGCCGCCGATATCGAAGCGCGCGGCCAGCGCCTCGCCGAACACTTCGAGCCCGACGCCGCCCGCGAACGTCGCCAACGCCGCCAGCCCGAACACCGCGAAGGTGCCGCGCG
The DNA here is from genome assembly GCA_020161965.1 of Pseudomonadota bacterium. GTDB lineage: Bacteria > Pseudomonadota > Alphaproteobacteria > CACIAM-22H2 > CACIAM-22H2 > Tagaea. The sequence goes on along the minus strand of JAIUNH010000411.1, from coordinate 2,740 downwards.
AAATCGATACCGATTGGCGCGTGGTCGAACGGCCGCCCGCCGCCGGACGCAAACGCCCGATCCACAGTAAACCGCCGATCCATAAGGCGGGAGCCAGGAAATCGGGCAAAGCCAGCGGCCCCAAATTGCCGAACCCCGCCAATGTCGGCCCCGCGACGACGAGGCCAAGCAACGCGATCACCAACAGGCATTCGACGATCAGCGTGGGGCTCGCCGCGCGCGTAGCGAGCGGGGGCAATTCGGGCCGCGCGCGATCGAGCGCCACCAGCACGATCATTTGCGCCGCCGTCCCCCCCAGAAGATTGCCGACCGCGAGACTGAGATCGCCACGCAGCGCCGCACTCGCGACGATGGCGAGTTCCGGCAGATCGGTGACGATGGCGAGGATCAGCATGCCGCCCAGCGCCTCGCCCAACCCGTAATGGCGCGACAAGGTCTCGGTCGTGTCGGCCAGCGGCTTACCCGCCTTCCACACGATCGCGGCGGCGGCGAAGAACGCGACGAACAGCAGCGGCGTGGAAAGATCGCGCATCATGCGGCGGCGATCCTCCCGTCCGAGGCGAAGTCTAACGTTCCGCGAGCAGCAGCGGGTTCGGCTGCGGCTTTTCGATCCGGCGCAACGTATTCGTATCGCGATGATCGAAGGCCGGCGTTTTACCGCGGATCGCCAGATCGGTCCGCGACACGTAGCTCCAACTGCCGTCGGCATTGAAGGTGATGTTGAGGCTGTAATAGTCGGTGCGGAACGCCGCCTCGAGGAAGGGCGACGAGCAAATCCCGAAGCTCGTGTCGCCGCGCTTCGCTTCGACGAAAATATGATCGTCGTCCGGCTTCGCTTTGCCGCCGGCAAGCACGACTTGCCCGCGCGGAATGGTCAGCGACTGCATGATCAGACCCGTCGCCGGTTCCCACAGCCAATAGCCGACTTGGTCGTGAAACGTGGTCGCTTCTTCCGGCGTGTTGATGTGGACGTGATAGCGCAGCCCGTAAAGAAGCTGCGGGCCGTTCGGTTGCGGGTCGATCGGGTCCATCCGGATACGCTCGCGAAACACGCGCCGCTCGGGCCCATCGGCTTTCGGATTGATGTCGACGCCCTGATCGGACTCCCACACGCCGGCCAAACGGCGCAACGGGCCGAGATTGGCCAGCGTATCCGGCGAAATATCGTCGGGCTCGGTATAGATATCGTCCGGAATGTTGACCACGAATTTCCCTCTCAGAATCGTTCGGCAGCGGCGAAAGCACGCTGAGCTTGGCGGAAGCGTTCGGCCGAAGCAATCGGCTCGGCACGCCCCCCTTGACGGAACCTTGTCGATCCATTATTTAGCAATAACGTTAATTAACGAGATTGATAAATATGCCAGCGACCGACCCTTTGAGTGCGACCCTGGCGGCCCTGGCCGACCCAACCCGCCGGGCGATCCTCGCCCGCCTGAGCCGCGGCGAAGCGACCGTCAACGAACTGGCCGCACCGTTCGAGATGTCGCTGCCGGCGATCTCGCGCCATCTCAAAGTTTTGGCGCGTGCGGGCTTGATCGCGCGGGGGCGCCAGGCGCAATGGCGGCCCTGCACGCTCGACACCGCCCCGCTCAAGAAACTCGATACGTGGCTCGAGACCTATCGCCAATTCTGGACCGGCAGCTTCGACAAGATGGACGCGCTGCTGGCCGATCTCGCCAAACCGCCGAAGAAGGGACGCAAGCAATGATGACCGCGCTGCGCGACGACGAGCTTTTGATCGAGCGCGAATTCGACGCGCCCCTCGCCCTCGTCTTCCGGCTATGGGAAAGCCGCGATCACATGATGCGCTGGTGGGGACCGGCGAATTTCACCGCCGTTGAGCTCGATTGGACACTTGCCCCCGGCCGGCCCTGGCATGGCGCGATGACGTCGAAGAGCAAGGGGCTCAGCCGCTTCTCCGGCGTGATCCGCGAAGTGGTGCGCGAAAAGCGGATCGTTTTCACCTTCCGCTGGGATCACGAGCCCGGCCGCTATCCCGAAACGCTGGTGACCGTCACCTTCGCCGAGCGCAACGGCAAGACGATCCAGATCTTCCATCAAACGCCGTTCACCGACGTCGCGGAGCGCGACAGCCATATCGGCGGCTGGAACTCGCTGTTCGACAAGTTCGGGGTCTATGCCGAGAATTTCGCCATCGCCGAACGCGAAGGATTGCGCGCATGAACGAGCTGATCGTCCACACCTTCGATTGGGTGCCCGAAATGGCGCGCGGCTATGTGCGCGATTTGCGCGTGCGCTGGGCGCTGGAGGAAGCGGGAATGCCCTATCGCGTCGTCGGCGTGCCGTTCCGCGAGCGCGGCGCCGAACATTTCGCGCATCAGCCTTTCGGCCAAGTGCCGTGGCTGACCGACGGCGAAATCTCGATCTTCGAGACCGGTGCCATCCTGCTCCACTTGGCCGAACGCAGCGAGAAGCTGATGCCGCACGACGCGCGCGGCCGCGCCGACGTGATTCAATGGGCGTTTGCAGCCCTCAACTCGATCGAAATGGCGAGCCTGCCCTGGGGCTTGTTCAAATTCGAGAACGACGACAGCCAAACGCCGGGCAAGAAGCTGCTCGACAAGTTTCTCGCCGGCCGATTGGGGCATATGGAGAAGGTGCTGGCGACGCGCGAATGGCTCGCCGGGAATTTCTCGATCGCCGATATCCAGATGGCCGATGCGCTGCGGCTGGTCGACAGCTTCGGCGAGCTTGGCGAATACAAGGCGAGCAAAACTTA
>JAIUNH010000410.1 GCA_020161965.1 Pseudomonadota bacterium | reverse complement strand
GCGTTTCGCCGCGCACGAGTTCGATATAGCGCTGTTCGGACAGGCCGTTCTCGTACAGCACGCGCTGGAACTGGAAGCGGTCGAACTGGCCGGTGGCGCCGCGGAAAGCGGGATCGGCGGCGATGCGCTGGCGCACTTGGGCGTCGCTCGCGACGATGCCCAGGCGCCGCGCTTCCTCGTCCAACGCGGCTTGGGTCGTTGCGCGTTCGACCGTCTGGTCGAGCAGCCCGAAGGTGCGCACGAGGTTTTCGTCGAGCTCGCCGCCCAGGGCCGCGCGCAGGCGGTCGCGCGCCGCGCGGTAATCGGCGTCGAGTGCCGCAAGCGATACCTTCGTGTCGCCGACCTTGATCGCCGTATCGTCGGTGCTGCGCAGGAAGGCGTAATCGCCGATCCCCCACGCCGCGAAGGACAGGACCAAAAGACCGAAGAAGATTTTGACGACCAGACCGGTCGTCTTCGCGCGGATCGCTTGAAGCATGTGTACTCGCGAGGGGAAACCAAAAGGTTGGCGAGAATAGGGCGCGAAGGCCGGGGCCGCAACAGCCCGTTGGGCCTTGTCAGGCCCCGGTTCGGGCGCCTAAAACGGCCGTCAATTCAAGGGAGAAGCGCCCATGTCGAGCCCTCGCGTTTTGATCGCCGGAAACTGGAAGATGAACGGCCGCCTGAGCGAGGCGACGTCGCTTGCCCAAGCCGTAGCGAAGGGCGCCAAGACGGGCGGCGCGGAATTGCTGATCTGCCCGCCGTTTCCCGTGCTCGCGTCGGTCAAGGGCGTGCTCGCCTCGGCGCCGGTGGCTTTGGGCGCCCAGGATTGTCACGCCAAGGTTTCGGGCGCGCATACCGGCGACGTCGCGGCCGAAATGCTGCGTGATGTGGGCTGTTCCTACGTCATCGTCGGCCATTCGGAACGGCGCACCGACCACGAAGAAACCGACGGCGATGTGCGCGCGAAAGCCGAGGCGGCGTTGCGCGCCGGTTTGAAGCCGATCGTCTGCGTGGGCGAAACGCTCGCCCAGCGCGATGCCGCACAGACCTTGGGTGTGGTCGCCGACCAGATCGCGCATTCGATTCCCGAAACGGCGACGGCGGCGAATGTCGTCGTCGCCTACGAGCCCGTCTGGGCGATCGGGACGGGCCGCACGCCGACGGTGGAGCAGGTCGCCGAAGTCCACGCCAAGATCCGCGCCGATCTGGAAGCGCGCTTCGCCGATGGCGCGTCCTTCCGCATTCTCTATGGCGGTTCGGTCAAAGGATCGAACGCCGCCGAATTGCTGGCGGTCGCCAATGTCGATGGCGCGCTCATCGGCGGCGCCTCGCTGAAAGCCGAGGAATTCCTCGCCATCGCAGCGGCGGCCCCCGATCGGACGTAACCGCCCGATACAGAATGCGTGATCGAGGTCACTTCCGAAACCCCGGGATCGGCGTGTAAATAGCGCCGGTTCGACGGACGAGTCGTCCGAGGGGTTTCGATGAAGTGCAAAATCGTAGCGGCGTTTTTCAGCGCCGCGTTACTGCTTGGCTGTCAGGAAGACGGGCAAAAGCCGGTCACGACCAGCAATGCGGGTGCGACGGCGATCGCGCGCGCGCAAAACGCCTTCGTGGCGCCGCCGCGTTCGATCAGCGACGTGATCGAACGGTTGGAGCGCGAGTTGGCCCAGCGCCGCCCCGACGCCGCGACGATGCTCGACGATAGCGATCCCGCGGAAGCCGACGCCGAAGATGACGCGGCACCGGCTGTCGTGCCGCGCGCGCAAGCGCCGAACCCGCAACGCGGCCGCCAGCAACAACAGCCGTCACAGCCGCAAGGTGCGTTGCGGGCAAGCCCGGCCGAACGCATCGAAGCCGAGCGCGCGGTCTATAGCGAGCGTGCCGACGCCGCGCGCCGAGCCGCCGAGGAAGCGCGCCGCGACGGAAAAATCGACGTACATCTTGCCCTTATGCGCGAAGCGTTGGCGCTCGCGCGCCAAGGTCAGCCGCGCAATCTGTTTAACTACCTGAACCTCGCCGCGAAGGCCGAAACCGATTTCGGCGTGCGGCCGCGCGGGCACGCGCTTTACATCGAAGCGGCCGACGCGGCGATGGGCATGCCCAATCCGCGCCCCGGCTTCGCGACGGCGACCGAGGCCGCGCGCGTGCTGGCGCAAGGCGGGCGGCGCGACGATGCGCGCCGGATGCTCGATCGCGCCGAAAGCCTGCGCACGCAACTAAGCGCCCGGCGGGGCTTGGCACCCTATATGCCGGATTTCCAAGCGCGGCTCGAATTCGCGCGCGGGCTGGTCGACCTTGGCGAAGGTAAACTCGAACCCGCCGAAGCCCATTTGCGCGCCGCCATCGCCGGGATGGAGCGGATGGTCGCTTCGGTGAAAGCCGGGCTCGACGCGAAACCCGGCATGCACGAAAACCAGCTCGCCCTTTATCGCCAGCAATTCGCCAATCTGTTGAACGATCAGCAGCGTTTCGTCGAGGCGGAGATCTACGCCCGCCAATCCTTGCAGGCGATGATCGATCTGCACGGGCCCTATCATGTCGTCACCGTGTTCCGCATCCAGGCGCTGACGCGCACGCTGGTCGAGCAGGGGCGCTTCGCGGAAGCGCGACGCTTGGCTTCGGTGTCGATGGGCATCCAGCGCGAAATGAAAATCGCGGGCGGCGCCAATTCCTATCTCGGCGCGCAGACGCAACTCGCCGCATCGCGGCTGTGGCAGGCGGATTACGCCGGGGCGCTGGGCGAATACCGGCGCATGTTGCAGGCGATCGGCGCCAATCCCAATCTCGCCGAACGCTGGGTGACGGCGACGATGAATTACGGCGTCGCCTTGCTGATGACGGGCGATGCCGCATCGGCGCGCCGGGTGCTGGACATTAATGCCTCGCGCGCGGCCGATCGCTACGGCCCCGAGGCGTTCGGTGCGGCGATGGCGCGCGGCTTCCGCGCATTGTCGGTCGCGCGCAGCGGTGATGCGAACGCGGCACTCGCCGAACTCGACGCGATTGCCCCGGCTCTCGAACGCGGGCCGGCGGGCGACGCGGCGTCGAGCGACGCCAATGGCGCCGTCGCCAACCGGATGCGTCGCGTGCTGATCGAGGAGATCGTGGCGCTCTACGCCGATCTCGCCGCCAAGGGGCAGGGCGACGCGGCGGAGAAGGCGTTCCGCTTGGCTGACGTCGCGCGCGGGCTGTCGGTGCAAGGTGCGATCGCGCAAATGAGCTCGCGCGCCGGGGCGGGCGATCCCGCCCTCGAAGATGCGATCCGCCGCGAGCAGGATTTGGCGCAACAGGTCCAAGCGACGCGCGCGATCCTTGCCGACGCATTGGCCATCCCGGCCGATCAGCGCGACACGGGCGTCGAGGCGCAACTTCGCGCGCAAGCGACCGCGCAAGATGCCGAGCGCAAGCGTTTGGCCGACGATATCGCGCGGCGCTTTCCGGATTACGCGCAGCTGCGTTTCCCGCGTCCGCCGACGACGGCCGAGACGCAACAAGCGCTGAAACCGGACGAGGCGATGCTGGCGTTCTTCGTCGGCCAGCGCGCGAGCTATGTGTGGGCGGTGCGCCAAGGCCAAGCGCCGCGCTTCGCGGCCGTCGCGATGGGCGAGGCGCAAATCGCCGACGACGTGAAGGCGCTGCGCGCGTCCCTCGATCCCAACGCCGCCACGCTCGCCGACATTCCCGCCTTCGACACCGCGCGCAGCCACAGACTCTATACGGCCTTGGTGGCGCCGGTCGCCGCATCGCTTACGGGAGCACGCGCCATCGTCGCCGTGCCGCACGGGGCCCTGGGGCAATTGCCGCTGGGCGTGCTGACGACCAAGCCGGGCAGCCCGCGCGCGGCGTCGGGTGCCGCGATGTTCGCCGAGTATCGCGACGCATCGTGGTTGGTGCGCGATTACGCGGTCCTGCAAGTGCCGTCGGCATCGGCGTTGCGCGCGTTGCGGGGCTTGCGAGCCCCGGCTTCGGGGCGGCGCGAATTCGCCGGTTTCGGCGATCCGCAGTTCTCGCCGCAAGCGATGCCCGCGCAAACCGCGAACGCAAGCCAAGTCGCCACGCGCGGCGTGCGTCTCGTGCGCCGCAACGCGCCGGTCGTCGAAGCTTCGGCGAGCATTCATCTCGCCGATCTGCCGCCCTTGC
>JAIUNH010000409.1 GCA_020161965.1 Pseudomonadota bacterium | reverse complement strand
CGATCTCACGGCGCAGATCCGCCCGGCGATCGCCACGGCCGAGCAATACGCGCTGTTCTCGCGCTATCAAGTCGGCCGCCATCGCGACGGCGAAATGGCGCGGATGGATTTCGAAGATTATCGGACGATGATCGAGGTCGGTGCGGCGTCCTCGCATGTCGTCGAATTCCGCGACACGCACGGCAATTTGATGGCCGGTTGCTTGGTCGACCGGATGGCGAGCGGCTTCTCGGCCGTCTATTCGTTCTACGAACCCGAGACGCCCAAGCGCTCGTTGGGGTCGCATGTCGTGCTGGCGCTGATCGACACAGCGCGCCAGGAAGGCCTTCCCCATGTCTATCTGGGCTATTGGATCGGCGAGAGCGATAAAATGGCCTACAAGGTGCGATTTCAGCCGCTCGAGGCGCTGACCCGCGAAGGCTGGCGCGCCCTCGATACCCAAGGCCGGATCGTCCAAAAGCCGGCCGAGCCCGCCTGAAAACGGCCGTTCCGGCGTCCGGAATTACCTAACTTCGCTTGATATTCGACGTTCCCAGGGCCATAACGGGGTATCGGTCGTCGGCGAAAAGCTGCGGCCAACGCGACCGGAAAAACAACGCCGGCGCGGATGATGAAACAGGGAACCCCAAGGAGACTCCTGCAATGCAGCGTCGTAAATTTTTGACCGGGGCCGGTGTCGGCCTTGCCGTAGCGCCGTTGGCCGCCCCCGCGATCGCGCAAGGCGTGATCCGCTGGCGCATGGCGTCGAGCTTCCCGAAGTCGCTCGACACGATCTACGGTGCGGCGGAAATTCTCGCCAATCGCGTCAAGGAAAGCTCGGGCGGCAAGTTCGAAATCCGCGTCTTCGCGGCGGGCGAAATCGTCCCGGGTCTGCAGGTGCTCGACGCCGTGCAGGCCGGCACGATCGAAGCGGGTCACACCGCGAATTACTATTACGTCGGCAAGGATCCGACCTTCGCCTTCGACACGGCGATCCCGTTCGGCCTCAACTCGCGCCAGCAGACCGCGTGGATGTACGCGGGCGGCGGTGCGGCGGCGGTGGCGGAACTGTTCAAGCAGTATAACTGCATCGCCTTCCCGACCGGCAACACGGGCGCCCAGATGGGCGGCTGGTTCCGCAAGGAGATCAAGACGCCGGACGACCTCAAGGGCGTCAAGATGCGCATCGGCGGCTTCGCCGGTCAGGTGCTGACCAAGCTCGGCCTCGTGCCCCAGCAGCTCGCCGCGGGCGATATCTACCCGGCGCTGGAAAAGGGCACGATCGACGCGGCCGAATGGGTCGGTCCGTATGACGACGAGAAGCTCGGCTTCAACAAGGTCGCCCGCTACTACTACTATCCGGGCTGGTGGGAAGGCGGGCCGCAGCTCTCCTCGCTCGTCAACGACAAGGCTTGGGAAAGCCTGTCGTCCGAGAACAAGTCGATCTTCCAATCGGCGGCTTGGGAAGCGCACACGGCCATGCAGGCCAAGTACGACGCCCAGAACCCGGCGGCGCTGCGCCGCTTGATCGCGGGCGGCACGCAGCTGCGCGCGTTCAGCCGCGACACGATGCTCGCCTGCTTGAAGGCGTCGAACGAGCTGTACGACGAAACGTCGGAAAAGAACCCGCTGTTCAAGAAGATCTACGAAGGCTGGCGCCGTTTCCGCACGGACCAGTTCCAGTGGTTCCGCGTGAACGAAGCGGCCTACGACCAGTTCGTCTATCAGAACCTGTCGTCGAACCAGCAGCGCCGCGGCTAATCCCCGCGACATCGCTGAAGCCTACGAAACCCGCCGGCGCAAGCCGGCGGGTTTTTCGTTTAGAAAACGATCCGCGTGAGCCACAGCCCCACGTACAACGCGAGCACCGAACCCACCACCGAAACCCCGCCATAGAGTGCTGCGTTCGCGATGTCGCCGCGCTCGATGAGCATCGCGACGTCGAGCGAGAACGCGGAGAACGTCGTGAACCCGCCGAGGATTCCGGTCGTCAGAAACAGGCGCGCATCTTGTCCGCCATCGGCCTTGAACGCGAAGTAACCGACGATCAGACCCATCGTCAGCGATCCGGCCAGATTCACGGCCATCGTTCCGTAAGGAAGCGCCGTGCCGAACAGGCGCGCCGCCGCGAGATTGACGGCGTGGCGCAAAGCACCGCCGATCCCTGCCCCCACGAACACGATCAGATAACCCACTTCGCGCTCCTTTCGTTTCCGGCGCAAACTACCACGCGCGCATCGGCCATTGTCCCGCCGCTGCGCATGGCAGGCATTGACGTTCTGCACACCGATATACCCCATTTCACTTGAGGATTAGTCCTGCCCGGCTCATAAGAAGCCGATTGGCCTTGGTTCAATCTCGCTAATGGCCAAAGCGTCCGGACAGCGATTCCGGCGCGATCAATCGCTACGCAGGGAAACCCCAAGGAGAATTACGGTTCATGCAACGTCGTAAGTTTTTGACCGGGGCCGGTGTCGGCCTCGCGGCGGCCCCGCTGGCCGCACCCGCGATCGCGCAAGGCGTGGTGCGCTGGCGTCTGGCGTCGAGCTTTCCGAAGTCGCTCGACACGATCTACGGCTCGGCCGAGATCATCGCCAACCGCGTGAAGGACATCACCGGCGGCAAATTCGAAATCCGCGTCTTCGCCGCGGGCGAAATCGTTCCGGGTCTGCAAGTGCTCGACGCCGTTCAGGCCGGCACGATCGAAGCGGGCCACACGGTCAACTACTACTATGTCGGCAAGGATCCGACATTCGCGTTCGACGCGGCCGTGCCGTTCGGCCTCAACTCGCGCCAGCAGACCGCGTGGATGTATTCGGGCGGCGGTGCGGAAGCGATGGCCGAACTGTTCCGCCAGTACAATATGATCGCCTTCCCGGCCGGCAACACCGGCACGCAGATGGGCGGCTGGTTCCGCAAGGAAATCAAGACGACGGAGGACCTGAAGGGTCTGAAGTTCCGCATCGGCGGCTTCGCGGGTCAGGTGCTGACCAAGCTCGGCACCGTGCCCCAGCAGCTCGCCGGCGGCGATATCTATCCGGCCCTCGAAAAGGGTACGATCGACGCGGCCGAATGGGTCGGTCCGTACGACGACGAGAAGCTCGGCTTCAACAAGGTCGCCCGTTACTACTACTACCCGGGCTGGTGGGAAGGCGGACCGCAGGTCTCCGCGATCGTCAACGACAAGGCTTGGGAAGGCCTTTCGTCGGAAAACAAGGCGGCGTTCCAGGCCGCTTCGTGGGAAGCGCATGTGGCCATGCAGGCCAAGTACGACGCCCAGAACCCGGCGGCGTTGCGCCGCTTGATCGCGGGCGGCACGCAGCTGCGCCGCTTCACGAACGAGACGATGCTCGCCTGCTTGAAGGCGTCCAACGAGCTCTACGACGAAACGGCCGAGAAGAACCCGCTGTTCAAGAAGATCTACGAAAGCTGGCGCCGTTTCCGCACGGACCAGTTCCAGTGGTTCCGCATCAACGAGGCCGCGTACGACACGTTCGTCAACGCGAACCTCGCCTCGACGCAACAGCGCCGCGGCTAAGTTCGCCGTTAAGGCGAAAAACGAAACCCGCCGGTGCGCAAGCACCGGCGGGTTTTTCTTTGTCCACGAAGGAAGCGATTACTTCGCTTCTTCGGGCTCCGGTTCCATATCCATTTCCGGCACGTCGTCTTGCGCGGGCTCGGTCGGATTGTTCGCCGCCGGATCGGCGGCCGGCCCGCCCTCCTCGACCGTCGGCGGCGGGATTTCGATCGAATCGATATCGCCCGAGAACGGCGCATCGAGCGACCAGGTCACCATCTCCGGGATCGCGATGACGAGGCCGACCATGATGATCTGAATGCAGACGAACGGGACCGCACCCCAATAGATCTGCATCGTCGTGATCGGCTGCATCAGCTTCTTGGTGACGACGTCGATATATTCCTTCGCCGGCGCCACGCTGCGTAAGTAGAACAGCGCGAAACCGAACGGCGGATGCATGAAGCTGGTCTGCATGTTCACGCCCAGCAACACGCCGAACCAGATCAGGTTGATGCCGAGCTTCTCCGCGACCGGCCCGAGCAGCGGCACGACGATGAACGCCAGCTCGAAGAAGTCGAGGAAGAAGGCCAGCAGGAAGACCATGATATTGACGACGACCAGGAATCCGATCTGGCCGCCGGGCAGC
>JAIUNH010000408.1 GCA_020161965.1 Pseudomonadota bacterium | reverse complement strand
GTCGGCTGGGCGACCGATCCGGTGTCGAGATGGTCGCGCGACATCGCGACCGGGCCTTTCAGCTTGCCGGTGCGCACCATGTCGTTGAGGATCAGGCCGAACTTGTCGCGTTCGCCCAATCCCAGCCAGCAGGTGCGCGACGGCAGCCCCTGGATCGGCACGCGGGTTTCGGCGATGTCGAACCAGGTGTTGAGCTGTTCGTCGGCCGGGAAGGCAGCGCGCGCGGCGGCATCGGTCGCTTTCAGATCGTCGGGATCGCCCGACAGGCAGACCCAACGGAAGGGCCCGCGCCCGGCGCTGAAACTGTCGCGGATATAAAGCGGCACGAAACCTTGCATATCGAAGGCATCGTCCACGCCCGCTTCCTTGGCGTGGCCGCGCAGATTGTTGCCGTATTCGAAAATCGTGGCGCCCTGCGCCTTGAAGGCGAGTAGGGCGCGCATATGCCGGCCCATCGCCGCCATGCTCGCGGCGATATAGGCCTTGGGATCGCGATTGCGGAACTCGATCGCGGCTGCCACGTCGTAACCGTCGGGGATATAGCCGTTGAGCGGATCATGCGCCGAGGTCTGATCGGTGACGGCGGCGGGGGCGAGGCCGAGCTTCAACAAGGTTTCGAGCGACGTGGCCGCATGGCCGACGACGCCGATCCCCAGCGTTTCGCCGCGTGCGGCGGCGGCTTCGGCCAGACGCTTGGCTTCATCGAGCGACGCGGCCTTCACGTCGCAATAGCCGGTGGCGATGCGCCGTTCGATGCGTGTGGGGTCGATCTCGATCGCGATGCACACGCCACCCGCCATCTTGACGGCCAGCGGCTGCGCTCCGCCCATGCCGCCCAAACCGGCGGTGACGAGAATTTTGCCTTTTAGCCCTTGCGCGCCGAAGCGCTTGCCGCAGGCGGCGAAGGTTTCGTAGGTGCCCTGTAAGATGCCTTGCGTGCCGATATAGGCCCAGGTGCCGGCCGTGTATTGGCCGTACATCATCAGGCCACGCCGCTCGAGCTCGCGGTAATGCTCCCAATTCGCCCATTTGCCGACGAGATTGGTGTTCGCGGTGATGACGCGCGGGGCGGTGGGCGACGTGCGGAACACCGCGACCGGCTTGCCCGATTGGATCAGCAACGTTTCGTCGTCGGCGAGGTTCTTCAGCGTTTCGACGATCCGGCGATAGCAATTCCAGTCGCGCGCCACGCGCCCCGACCCGCCATAGACGATAAGCTGCTGCGGCTTCTCGCCGTTGGTCAGCGTGTTCTCGAGCATGCGCAGCAGGCCTTCCTGCCGCCAGCCCTTGCAGCGCAATTCCGGGCCTCGGCCCAGCTCGATCGGCTCGTTGATAAGATCGGTCATCGACGGTTTTCCTCGAACCAGGTCGCCGCCGTGGTCGCGTAGACGCGAATGGCTTGGAGATATTCCTCGATCGAAACGTATTCGTCGTCCCAATAGCAGAACTTCGAACCGGGCCCGTAGGTGATCGATGGAATGCCCGCTTCGATCATCACCGGCGTATCGGGCCAAGCGGGATGGCAGGCGCGCGTCGCTTCCTTGCCCGCGAAGGCGGCGTGGGATGCGCTGACCGCATCGACGATCGGATGGCGCACCCAATCCATGGCGCTGCGCGGATTGCGGATGCAAGTTTCCTCGGGCTCCACCGTCGCGTTGAAGGTCGGATCGGCCGCGTGCAGTTTGTCGAGGATCGCTTGGACGTCGGCCAACACCGACGCCGCACTCGCCGACGGGCTGAAGCGCACATCCACGGTCACGTCGCAGATCTCGGGGATCAGGCAACGGCGCAAGCCGCCTTTGACCATCGAGACGTTGACGATCTTCTCCGGCCCGTAGCTGTCGTGGCCGGGCTTCGTGAAGGTATCCTTCTTCAACTCGGCGATCAGCGGCACGATCTTCTCGATCGCGTTGACGCCCATATGCGCGGCCGTCGAATGCGCCGACACGCCCTTGATATGGACGGTCATGTAGAGAATGCCGCGCTGGGACGAGCAGATATCGAGATCGGTCGGCTCGCACACGATCCCCGCCTCGTGCTTCTCACCGGCGTCGAGATAACGGCGCGTTCCTTCGCCGCCTTCGAAATGGTTGGGCACGCCCAGCACCACGATCTCGCCGCCCTTCGGCAGACCAAGCTCGGCGAGCACGGTCGCCGCGACGATCATCGCCGTGGTGCCGCCCTTCATATCGGTCGAGCCGGGGCCGTAGACCTTGCCGTCGCGCACCGGCACGCTGAACGGATCGAAGCTCCACGAACTGGACGGCGGATAGACGTCGAAATGGCCGCAGAGCAGCATGCGCCGTCCGCTCGACGGATCGCCGACGCGGCCGAGCACGTTGGGAGCACCCGGCGTGCCGGAATCGGGCAGTGAGGCGCGCACGCCCGACGCGGCGAGCTTGTCATGGAGCACGCCCGCCATGCGCGCGAGCTGCGGCACGTCGCCCCAGATCGACGGCACCGAGACGACTTGGCGCAGGAACTCGACCATGGCGTCGCGGTTCTTCTCGACGTGGTCGGCGACCTGCTTGGCGATCGTTTGCTTGTCCATGACGTTCTCCGCTTAGGCCTGCGACAGCCATTGTTCGAGATTGATCTCGTCGGCACCGACCAGCCGCTTGCGCTCGAATTCGGCGCGGCGCGCGAAGGGCACGCACGCGTCGATGCCCATGCGGCCCCAATGGTCCTTGTGCGGATCGCGATAGAAAGTCGGTGTTTCCGGCACGATGATCGTGTCGCGATCGGGACGCGCACGGGTCAAGATCGCCCAGAACACGTCGTTGAAGTCGTAAAGATCGACGTCCTCGTCGACGACGGTGACGTATTTCGCCCAGGTCGGCTCGGCGCCCAGTACGGCCTGCAGCACTTGGCGCGCGTGGCCTTCGTATTGCTGGCGGATCTGCACCACCGCATGGAAGGCGAAGGGCAGGCAGATCACGTCGATGATGCCGGGCAAAATCGCGTTGATGCGCTGGAAGATATTCGCGGCGATGGTGATTTCCAGCGTCAGCACTTCCTCGGGCGATCCGCACAGGATGCTGTGGAACACCGCGTTCGGCCGGGCGGTCACGCCCAGTACTTCGAACACCGCGTTGTTGTCGACCGGCACGTAATAACCCATGAATTCGCCGAACGGGCCTTCCGGGCGGCGTTCATTGGGCAGGAAGCGGCCTTCGATCACGATCTCGGTATTCGCGGGCACCTTCAGATCGATATGCTTGCAGGGACGCATCTCGATCGGCTCGCCGCGCAGCTGGGCGGCAACCTCGACCTCATCGGCGTCGTAGGGCAGCGGCGTCGCGGCCGTCAGGAACAATTGGGGCGGCGGGCCGATCAGCATCGCCGCTTCCAGCGGCTTGCCCATCTTCTCGGCCTTCTCGTGATACATCGTCAAATGATGGCGCGGGGCAAGGCGCACGCGCAGCTCCTCGTCGCTCACATACATCGAGCGATGGAAGGAGAGGTTGCGCACTTTGGTTTCCGGTTCCTCGGCCAGGAAGATCGCCGAAGTGAAATAGGGGCCGGCGTCGCGCGCGTGATAGGTGATGGCGGGCAGGTCCGACAGCGCCCCGCTGCGAAACTCCGAGTTGACGGAGGCCGGCGACTGTTCCAGCACGTCGGCGTCCTTGCCGGCGAGGCAAGCGTCGGTCAGCTCGATCCAGCGCTGGCAGAACGTCCGGTCGCCGGCGCCGACCAAGCGGCATAGCCGCTCGTGACTGCCATAGAGGTTCGAGACGACCGGAAGGTCGGAACCCTCGATCGTCTCGAACAGCACGGCCTGCTCCCCGGCTTTCTGCAGGGCCTTGGTCACGGCAGCAAGTTGGTAACGCGGGTCGACCGGCCGGCGCACCACGGCAAGCTCGCCCCGCCGCGCAAGATCGTCGATGAATGGCCGCATTGATCGGATCTCCTGGAATTGCAAGCAGGTTAATCGCTTTGGCCCTGCTGACAACAGCCATCGCTTTTGCCCCGCCAGCCGGAAGTTTTTGGAAATCGGCAATACGGGCCGGATGCCTCTTTGCAGAAATGGGGCGCTCGGCCACTCTTCCTGAAAACGAGGATGCACGATGACCCGCACGCTTGAAATCCGCAATCCGCGCACCGGCGCGAACGACTATGCGATCACGCCGCTGTCCCCCGATGCGCTGGAAGCGCGCTGCGCCGAGCT
>JAIUNH010000407.1 GCA_020161965.1 Pseudomonadota bacterium | reverse complement strand
CATGGTCGGGTCCAAGGCCGACGAACTGACCGGCGCGCTGGGCGAGATGACCGAGGCGCGCACGCTGCTGCTGTCGGCGCTGCTGCTCGCCGACGAACTCAACGACCTGCGCGGCGCGGCCGCGGTCGCCCGCAAGGAACCGACGGTCGCGGCGGCGGAGCCCGATCCCGCTTATGCGGTGGCGATCGAGCGAATCGCCGAACGGGTCGAGCGGCTGGCCGACCAGATGGGCCGGGACGGTCAGGGCTGAGGGTCAAAAGGGACCGTCATGCTGAACTTGTTTCAGCATCCATTAGCCCGGAAGCGCTGTTTTAGAGAGGCTCGAATCCCAAGCCGATCGCGAGATCGTGCCAATCCGGATTAGTCGACTCGATCAGGTTGATCTTCCATGCGCGATGCCACCGCTTGAGCTGCTTTTCGCGCGCGATTGCGGTCGACATGTCCCCGAACTGTTCGTAGCGAACCAGCTTCGCGACATCATCTCCTACGGCATGCTGGTCCTCGTCCTGATCTTCCGGCCGCAGGGGATCTTCGGCGAGCGGGTCGCCGCGAGGCGCGCCTGAGCCATGACCTTCGTCATCCAGACCAGCTCCTTCCGTCTCGAGCGACGGCGCCGCTCTCCCCTCGCCGAGGGAATCCGCATCGCGCTGATCGGCCGCCCGAACGTGGGCAAATCGACGCTGGCCAACGCGCTGCTGGGCGAAGATCGCATGCTGACGAGCCCGGAGCCGGGCACGACGCGCGATGCGATCGCAACCCCCTTCGTTTGGAAGGAGCGCGAATATCGCCTGATCGATACGGCGGGTTTGCGCAAGAAGGCGCGCATCGACGAGAAGATCGAGCAGATGTCGGTCGGCGAGACGATCCGCACGGTGCGCGAAGCGCATGTCTGCGTGCTCGTCCTCGACGCGACGACGATGCTCGAAAACCAGGATTTGCAGATCGCGCGTCTGGCGACCGAGGAAGGCCGCGCCATCGTCGTGTGCCTCAACAAATGGGATCTGGTCGAGGACGCGCAAGCAGCCCTTCGCAAGCTGCGCGACCGGATGGAAATCTCGATGCCGCAGGTCGAAGGCGTCATCTTCGTCGCCGTCTCGGCGCTGCATGGGCGCAAGCTCGACGCGCTGATGGAGGCGGTCGTGACGGCGCATGAGCGCTGGAACACCGATCTGCCGGCCGCCAAGCTCAATCGCTGGCTGGCGGGGGTGACCCAGGCCCATCCGCCGCCTTTGGTGCGGGGCTTGCGCCCGCGCTTGCGCTTCTGCCGCCAAGTCTCGACCCGGCCGCCGACGATCGCGCTTTTCGGCAGCAAGATGCCCGACTTGCCGGGGGATTATCAGCGCTATCTGATCAATTCCCTGCGCGACACGTTCGAGCTGCCCGGCACCGTGATCCGGCTGCAATTGCGGGCGAGCAAGAACCCCTACGTCGAAGAACGCTAAGCCGACGGTTGACGGGGTCAATCAATCGGTTGATGCTGTCAACCGATGATGAACCGTATCGACGCCATTCGGCGCTTCAACCGTTTCTATACCCGCAAGATCGGCGTGTTCGACCGCCGTTTCGACGGCTCGCCGTTCGGATTGGCCGAGGCGCGCGTCCTTTACGAGCTCGACCGGCGCGAGCGGGCCGTGGCGTCGGCGCTCTCGGCCGAGCTGGGGCTCGACCCCGCACATCTGTCGCGCATCCTTGCGGGCTTCGAGCGCAAGGGCCTCGTTACGCGCAAAGTCGCGGCGGACGATCGGCGCCGCCAATTCCTGACCTTGTCGCCCAAGGGCAAGCTCGCGTTCCGGAAGTTGCGGGCGGGGACGGAGAAGCGGCTTTCGGCGTTGCTGAAGCCCTTGTCGCCGGCCGCGCAAGACGCGCTGACCGGTGCCATGGGCACGATCGAGCGCGTGCTGGGCGGCGAAGCGGGGCCCGTCACACTGCGCGATCCCGTTCCCGGCGATATGGGGGCGGTGATCGGCGGGCAGGCGCGGATCTACGCCCAGGAATATGGCTGGAACTGGGAATTCGAAGGTTTCGTCGCCGAGATCTGCGGCAAATTCATCCGCGACTTCGACCCGAAATGGGAGAAAGCGTGGATCGCCGA
Organism: Pseudomonadota bacterium; assembly: GCA_020161965.1. GTDB lineage: Bacteria > Pseudomonadota > Alphaproteobacteria > CACIAM-22H2 > CACIAM-22H2 > Tagaea. The sequence goes on along the minus strand of JAIUNH010000407.1, from coordinate 2,086 downwards.
ACGCGACGGCCGGGTCGTCGGCTCGGTGTTTTGCGTGCGCGAAAGCAAAATGGTCGCCAAGCTGCGCATGCTTTACGTCGACCAAGACGCGCGCGGGACGGGTACCGGCGCACGACTGGTCGACGAAGTGATCAAGTTCGCCAAGGCGAAGAAATATCGCCGCTTGGTGCTGTGGACCAACGACATCCTGGCCGCCGCGCGGAAAATCTACCTGGCGCGCGGCTTCGTGCTGGAGAAATCCGAGAAACATCGCAGCTTCGGCAAGGCGCTGGTCGGCCAATATTGGTCGCTCGATCTGACGCGCGCATGACCGGCGAACGCGTCGCTTTGGGCATCGCGATCGCGACCGGCGTTCAGGTCGGTGCGGCGATCGTCGCCACGCGCGCGGTCGCAAGCGCGGTCGATCCCGTGACGCTCGCCTTGCTGCGCTACACCGTCGGGGCGGCGGTGATGGTGCCGATCGCGTTGGCCGCGCGCGTTTCCTGGCGCATGGCGCCGAGGGATTTCGCGGCCGTGGTGGTCCTCGGCGTGCTGCAATTCGGCGTGCTGATCTGGCTGCTGAATTGGGGCATGGCGCATGTGCCCGCCGCCGACGGGGCCGTGCTGTTCGCGACCTTCCCGTTGCTCGCGCAGATTTTCGCCGCTTGGGCGGGGTACGAAGCCTTGTCGCGCAATCGCGTGCTTGGCGCGTTGTGCGCCTTCGCGGGCGTCGTGATCGCCCTCAGCGGCCATCTCTCCGGCGATGGGTTCGGGACGGGAACGCTTCTAGGTGCGGGCGCGGTGCTGCTCTCGGCCGTCATCGGCGCGGCGTGCTCGGTCGCCTATCGGCCTTATATCGGCCGCTATCCGCCGCTTGCCGTCGGTACGATCGCGATGCTCGCCTCGCTCGTCGCTTTGGCGCCCTTGAGTTTCGTCCAAGGGGCCACGACGACGCTCGATATCGGGGGCTGGGCCGCCGTCGTCGCGCTCGGCATTTCCAGCGGCGTGTTCTATTGGCTGTGGCTGGTCGCGTTGAAGGCGATCGGTGCCGCGCGCACCCGACGGAAGCGCTTCCGTTCAAGGCGTGGGCGGTTTTCCTGCTCCCACCGCCCGAGAACGCGAAGCACTTTTGCCCCAACTGCCTGCCCGCGCTCCGTGTGGCGATCGATCAGGCAATCGAGACGACGACGCTGTGAGACGGGAAGAAGGCTCGGGGCAGGGCGTTCAACGCCGCTCAATGCTCCGAGACGCGCAGGCGGGGCAGCGCTAGAGGACCCCCGCATGTTGCCCTATCTCGAGTTGCCGCAGCTCTCGTTGCCGCTCGGCCAGAAGATCGACATCTTCGGTGTGCTCTCGACCATCGGCGTCGGTGTCGGCGCCGTGCTGGCTGCGAGGGCCGCGCGCAAGTACGGGCCTGGAGACGATGAGCCGCTGCGTGGCGTGGTGACGTGGGCGGTGATGTTCGGCCTGTACGGCGGTCACCTGCTCCACCTGTTCGGCTACCACCCCGAGCTGCTCAGGGCCGATGACCCGTTCCTGGTGCTGCGGTTCTGGGAGGGCCTGTCGTCGATGGGCGGTGTGCTCGGCGCGCTCATCGGCATTTTCGTGTACTTCCGCCGCATCAAGACGCCCGTCATGCCGTACCTCGATGCGCTCGCGCTGGGCACGGCTCCGGGCTGGGCGATCGCGCGCGTCGGCTGCTTCTTCGTGCACGATCACCCGGGCGTGAAGACCGATTTCTTCCTGGCGGTGGACTGGCCCGGCGGGCCGCGACACGATCTCGGGCTCTACGACGTCGGCGTGCTGCTGCTGTTGACGGTGATCTTGTACGTCGCGTCGACCTTCAAGCCGAAGCAGGGCCGGTTGATGGGGATTCTCGCGGTGACCTACTCGGCGAGCCGCTTCGGCCTCGATTTCCTGCGGGCGTCAGACTTGTCGTTCGTCGACCGTCGCTACTTCGGTCTCACGCCGGCGCAGTACATCGTCGTGGGGTTGTTCGGGGTGGGGGTCTGGTTGCTGACGAGACCAGCCGCTGAGGTTCAGCTGATCGAAGTCACAGTGCCGAAAGAACCTGCTGTCGAACCCGCACAAACATGATTGACAGGGT
>JAIUNH010000406.1 GCA_020161965.1 Pseudomonadota bacterium | reverse complement strand
GGCTTCGCATCAAGATGCACCGATGTGCCCGTGCGCATCGAGCGTGCGGCGGCGTCGAGCACGCGCAGGACACGCAAGCCTTCCTCGCCGTCGGTAATGGGCTTCGCTTGCGTACCCGCGATGCAATCGAGGAAATGCGCGATCTCCGCCTTTAACGGTTCGCTTTGCGCGACCGTTACCGGTTCGGCATCGGCACGCGCGGGCTCGGGCTTGCCGTCGACCCAATCGATACGATGACGATAAAGAACGAGTTTACGCTCCCATGGCTGGCCGTCGTCGAACACGGCCATGCCCTTTTCGCCGACGACCGTCAGCTTCTGTTCCTTCGTGGGATGCAGCCACGAAACATAGACATGCGCCTTCATCCCGCTGGGGAAGGAAAGATGCGTCGTCGTCACGTCGGCGATCGCGGCATGCAGCACGGGCGCGCCGATCGCCGTCACCGTGTCGGGCGTCTCGCCCGCCAGCGCCAAGATCATCGAGATATCGTGGGGCGCGAAGGACCAGAGAATATCTTCCTCGCGGCGCACCTTGCCGAGATTGAGGCGGTTCGACGCGACGTATTGCAAGCGGCCCAATTCGCCGCGCGCGACCAAAGCCGACAGCGCTTCGAACGCCGCGTGATAGCGCAACAAATGACCGACCATCAACGCGCGGCCGACACGCTTGGCATGCGCCACGACCTCGTTCGCGTCGTCGGGCGACAAGGCCAGCGGCTTTTCGACCAGCACGTGTTTGCCCGCGTCCAACGCGGCGCGCGCCAGTGCGGCATGCGTGCCCGCCGGCGTCGCCAAGATCACGCCGTCGATCGCGGGATCGGCCAGGATCGCCTGCCAACCCGGCGCCTTGGCGCCGGTATCGGCCGCGAAGCGCGCGGCCAGATCGGAATCCGCGTCGTGCACGGCAGCGAGGGCGCCCAGCGCATGCGCGGTGCGGACGTGGTTCTTGCCCCAATGGCCGAGGCCGAGAACGGCGATCTTGGGCGAGGGTTGCGAGGTTTTTTCCATGCTACCGCATTCCGGGTGAAGCGAGGTTCCGCCGCACCGGTGGCAAGGCGCTTCGGGGAAGCGCCTTCGTTGTGACGGCCGGTTAGGCCGCCGCGATCGCGCGCGCGGGCAGTTGCGCGCGGACTTCCCGACCAAGAAGGTCGAGCAAAACGATGACGCGCTCGGATTCGCCGAGCGCTTGGAATTTTCCGATCAGATCGGCGAACGGCCCCGCGAGTACGCGCACCGCATCGCCCGCGCGCAAGCGCGTCAACGGATCGGCTTCGTCGTGACGACGGGCGGCCGTATCGGCCTGCAAGGCTTCGACGACGCCATCCGGCATCGGCGTGGGATTGTCGCCATGGCGCAGCAAATCAGTGACGCCGAACGTGCCCAGGATCGAGCGCCACGGCGCGGTCACCAGATCCAGCGCCACGAACATGTAGCGCGGGAACAACGGCCGTTCGACGATCTCCACCTTGCGCGCATGCACGCGGCGGCGCTTGTGGCGCGGCAGAAATGTTTCGAAGCCTTGGCGGCGCAGATTGTCGAGTGCACGGCTTTCGCCGTTGGCGCGCGTATGGACGACGTACCAGCGCTTCATATCGCCGCCTCCGTCGCTTTCTGTTGGCGCGCGCGGCGCAGATTGAGGCGCAACAAGCCGGGCGCAAGCACGCGGCCGCGATCGATGCCCAGCGTGGGCGCCACGTTTTGCGCCGCCTCGTAGACCGCCAGCGGATCGCGCAGATCGCAAACGAGCAACGCGTCGATCGGGCCGGGAATGGCATCGAAACCGGCCACCGCCGGCAGGCCGAGATATTGGGGCAGCTTATGGGCGGGATCGATCACGCACACGACCTCGACGCCCGATTCGCGCGCCGAGAGCAACGCCGCCTCGGTCAGCTCCGATACGCCGATCAACGCCACACGGGCGGCGCCGCGCTCGGCCAGGCCATTCATAATGTCGCTGAATTGGCGCCGCGCATCGCGGAACAGGTCGAACGAGACCCGCAAATACTCGACCGTCAGCCGGCCTTTTTCGGCCATGCCCTGCGGCGTCAGGTAATAAGCGTAGCGGTTAAGCGGCGCATTCGCGATCTTTATCAAACCCTTACGAACGCAGCGCTTGAGGACCGCGTTGGCGAGGCCCAGCGCGATGCCTAAATCGCTCGACAGGCCGCGCTGCGTGACGGCCGAATCCTGCTCGACGGCCGACAGCACGCCCAAAACCAGAGCGGCATCGTCGCGGGGCGGTTTCGTCGTCGGGATATCCGTCATCGGTCCCTGCAGGCACGCCGAAAGGCGAAATCATTTGCCTTCGAAGATGCCCGTCTATAGCTTGTTCACGCGGTGAACGTCAAGCGTGTTCAGATCCTGAACATTTTACGAATCATCGCGATAGCAGCGATCCGGAGGCTGGTTCATGTGCGGAATTGCGGGGCTTGTCGATCGCCGGGCGCAGCTCGGCGAAGCGGCGTTGACCCAAGCCGTACGCACGATGAACGACACGCTGCTGCATCGCGGCCCCGATGGCGGCGAGGTGTGGGTGTCGCCCGAATCAGGCGTGGGGTTTGGCCATCGCCGCTTGGCGATCGTCGATCTCTCGCCCACCGGCGTGCAACCGATGGCATCGGGCGATGGGCGCTTCGTCGTTACCTATAACGGCGAGATCTTCAACTATCTCGAGCTGCGCGCCGAGCTTCTGGCGATGGGCGTCAAGTTCCGCGGCGAGTCGGACACGGAAGTTCTGCTCGAAGGCTTCGTGCGTTGGGGCATCGCCGAAACGATCGCCAAGGCCGTCGGCATGTTCGCGATCGCGCTTTGGGACAAGCGCGAAAAGTCGCTCTGGCTGATCCGCGACCGGCTGGGCGTGAAGCCGCTCTACTACGCGCATGACGGCCAGCGCTTGATTTTCGGGTCGGAGCTTAAAGCCTTGCGTGCCGTTTCCGATTGGCAACCGGGCCTCGATCGCGACGCGCTGACCGGGTTCATGCGCCACGGTTATGTCGCGGGGCCGCGCACGATCTACAAAGAAGCGCGCAAGCTGATGCCCGGCCAAATGCTGGAATGGCGCGACGGCCAAGCGCCGAAATTGAGCACCTATTGGGACGCGCGCGCCAAGGCGATCGAAGGTCGCGCGCAATGGGGCAAGCAAATCGATCCGCGCGAAGCGGTCGATCGGCTCGATGCGTTGCTGCGCGAAGCAATCCGCCAGCGCATGATCGCCGACGTGCCGCTGGGCGCGTTCCTGTCGGGCGGTATCGATAGCTCCACGGTCGTCGCGTTGATGCAGCAGCAGAGCGCGCGGCCGGTGCGCAGCTTCTCGATCGGGTTCGCCGAAGACGGTTACGACGAGGCGGGCCATGCCCGCGCGGTCGCCAAGCATCTCGGCACCGATCACACCGAGCTTTACGTCGAGCCGTCGCATGCGCTGGGCGTCGTGCCGAAACTCGCCGAGTGGTACGATGAGCCCTTCGCCGATTCCTCGCAGATCCCGACCTATCTCGTGTCGGAGATGACGCGCAAACACGTGACCGTCGCTTTGTCGGGTGATGGCGGCGACGAGAATTTCGCGGGCTATAGCCGCTACACCTATGCCGGCACCGTCTGGGACAAGGTCGCGCGCTTTCCGGGGCCCATCCGCGCCTTGGGCGCCGCCATTCTCGAAAAAGCCGGCGCGCCGCTCTTGGCGGCCGGGTCGTTCCTGTTGCCCGGCGGCGTGCAAGCCGTACGGCCGGCGGAAAAAGCCGCAAAGCTCGCACAGGTGTTGCGCCTCGACTCCATCGACGCGGTCTATCGCCGCCTCGTCAGCCAATGGCCCGACCCCGCGGCAATCACGCTTGGCGGCGCGGAACCCGACGGACCGTTATGGGATGAAACGCTCGCGCGCGACATGCCCGATCCGGTCGCGCGCATGCAATTGCTCGATATGTTGACTTATCTGCCCGAGGACATCCTCACCAAGGTCGATCGCGCGACGATGGCGGTGGCGTTGGAAGGGCGCGAGCCGTTGCTCGACCATCGCGTGGTCGAATTCGCCTGGGCGCTGCCGATGGAATTGAAGCTCAAAGGCAACGAAGGCAAATGGATCTTGCGCGAAGTGCTGGCGCGCTACGTGCCGCGATCGCTCACCGATCGGCCCAAAATGGGCTTCGGCGTGCCGATCGATTCCTGGCTGCGCGGACCGTTGCGCGACTG
>JAIUNH010000405.1 GCA_020161965.1 Pseudomonadota bacterium | reverse complement strand
TCGCCGTATCCATCTGCACGTCTTCGACGACCAGACCGGCTTTGCGCATCGCGGCGACGAGGATCGTACCGCCGTCGCGCTGGATCTTGCCGTCCATCGGATGCAGATAGACGATCGGCGTGCCGTCATAGCCAGCGGCCTTGATCAACTCTTTCGCCTTGTCGACGGAGGGGTTGAGGAAACGCTCGCTGCCGATATCGGTCGCGTAGGGGCCGCCGCACATGAACAACGCACCGCAGATCTCATAGAGATCTTTGCGCGCGCCGAAGATCGCGGTCATCATGTCCTGCTGATTGACCAGATACTGGATCGCCTGGCGCATCCGCACGTCGTTGAAGGGCGGTTGGGTGTGGTTGATGATGACCTGGAAGTTCTTGCCCAGGACCGGCGCCTTCGCCCATTGGATGTCCGGATCAGCCTGGAGCACCGGCAGCAATTCCGGCGGCACGGCGCTGACATAGTCGAGTTCGCCGGCCAACAGCGCGTTCACGGCGCTCATGTCGTCGCGGAAGGTGATGCGTTCGATGCGATCGACCTTCGGGATTTTACCGCCGGCGAGGGCCGAGGGCGCATCGCTGCGCGGCACGTAATCCGCGTTCTTGGTCAGCACGAGCTGCACGCCCGGCACCCATTCCGATGCCGCCAGCTTAAACGGGCCGGAACCGACGAACTCGCGGATTTCCTCCGTCGGCGGCGTTTTGGCCAAGCGCGCCGGCATGACGAACAGCGGATAGGCGGTCATGCGCCCGAAACCTTCGATCACGCGATCGAACGGTTCCTTCAGCGCGAGCTTGAACGTCGAAGCATCGACTTCCGTCAGGGCGTCGCGGCGCTTGGCGATTTCCGCCCCCAGGCTGTCGCGTTGCAGCCAGCGATCAATCGACGCGATCGCGTCGGCCGACGTGACCGGCGCGCCGTCGTGGAATTTGAGGCCTGGGCGCAGCGTGAACGTATAGGTCTTGCGGTCGTCGGAGACGGACCACTTGTCGACCATCTGCGGCTGCGCCTTGTAATTGGCATCGACCGAGAACAGCGTATCGAAAATCAGATACGCCATGTCGCGCGTCGGATAGGCGGTGGTGAACAGCGCGTCGAGCTGCTTGATGTCGCCGTCGCCTTTGACGCGCAACACGCTTTGCGCCTGGGCGGGCAGGGCGAAAGCCAAGCCCAGCAGCAACGCGGAAGCGATCGCTTTTTTGCGAAACATTTGTTCGGTTCCTCCCGAGACATCGGCCGCGCTTGGACTCGCGCGGACCGTTTTCGATTCCGCGACAATATGGACCGGCCAGGGCCCCAACTAGACGCGGAAGGCGAATTCAGATATATAAAAATTATATATCCGGCGATGCGGAAAATCGCGATGAACCTGCGGCAACTCAAGCATTTTTTGGCGATCGCGGAAGCCGGCAGCATCCTCGGTGCGGCCAATCGCTTGGGCGTGGCGCAACCCTCGCTCAGCCGCGACGTGAAGCTCCTGGAAACCGAATTGTCGGCGCGGCTTTTCCGCCGCGACGGGCGCGGCGTGTCGCTGACGCGCGACGGTCAGATCTTTCACGACGCGATCGAGCCGCATGTCGCTGGGCTCGATCGTGCCAAAGAGAAATTCCTCGCCAAGCGCGCGGGCACGGACGGTGCCATCCGCCTCGGCTGGACCGGCACGGTCTCCATTCCCTACGGGCCGAAAATCATCGCGGCCTTCACGCGCGCCTATCCGAAGGTGGAGATGCACGCGCGCGGCGGATCGAGCTCGCAGATCATCGATTGGGTCGCCAACGAGGCGATCGATATCGGCGTGATGAATTCGGAGCGCCGAGCGTCGGGCAGCTTCGCCGAGAATCTGGGGCGCGCACCGCTTTATTTGGTGACGGCACCCGATCCGAAGGAGAAGGGCGAGACGATCACCTTCGCGCGCGCGGCCGAGTATCCGATGTTCGTCCACAGCCCGCAGAACGCGCTGGGCCGCATCGTGCGCGCGGCGGCGCGCGAGCGCGGCATCGGCCTCGATATCTACGCCGAGATCGACGATTTCGTCGCCGTACGCCCGATCATCGCGCAAGGTGTCGGGGCGGCCGTCGTGCCGATGGGGTTGCTCGTCGGCGCGGACGGGCTCGACCTCGCCGTGCGGCGGATCGTCGATCCGGAACTCTGGATCCATTTCCATCTCGCGATATCGAAATCCGGACGGCGCAAACCGGCGGTGAAGCTACTCGCCGACGCGATCCGGCGCGAATATCCGGAAACCTAACCGGCGATCGTCAGCGTCGCCTTGCGCGCGCCGGCACCGTCGATGCGCCAATCGCTTTCCTTGCCGGCGGGCCAGCCTTTCGCGGTCAGGCGGATATCGACATTCGTCGCATTCCATTCGACGGCGATGGTGAGGTCCATCGCCGCTCCGCGCCGCAAGCCCCAGGTCACGCCGTCGTCTTCGAAATGACGGCCGGTCGATTTGCCAGCACCCGGCGGCAAGGCGAGATAAAGCCGGCGCGCCGGTGCGTCATGCGGCTTCACATCGGGCGTGGATGCCGCGAGTACCAAGGCGGCACCCGCGCGAATGAAGATCGGCGGATGGCCCAACGGGGCATCGACGGTCGCGCGTGCGCCGGCCGCGTGGAATTTGCCGGTGCGATACTCGATCCAGCCCGCCGGGACTTTTGGCAGATACTGCGTCTTGGTCGTCGCACCTTCGGCGACGACGGGCGAGAACAGGATATCCGGCCCCAGCATCATCGCATCTTGATCGGCGTAGGCCGCGTCGTCGTCCGGGAATTCCTGGAACAGCGGCCTTATCATCGCGTCGCCGGTCGCGTGGTAGTCATGCGCCAACGTGTAGATGACCGGCAGGAAGCTCGTGCGCAGATCCAACGCCGCGCGAATCTGCGGCAGAATTTCCGGATAGAGCCACGGCACGGTCGCCGCCGTCCAATCGGAGGCGACGTCGGGCTTCCAGGAATTCATCACCGCGCGCGGATGCAGCGCCATCATCTCGACGAAGCGGGACAGCAACTCGGGCGTGGGGCGCGGGCCCGTAAAGCCGCCGATATCGTGACCGACATTCGATTGGCCGCTCAGCGCCAGCGAGATCGCATTGCGCAGATTCCATTTGAGCGTATGCCAAGACGTGGCGTTGTCACCCGTCCAGGTTTCGCCGTAGCGCTGAATGCCGGCAGGGCCCGCGCGCGTGATGGTGAAGGGCCGCAAATCGGGATCGCGGGTTTGGGTCGCGTCGAAGGTTGCGCGCGTCATCAGCAGCGCATGAACCGGGCGGATCGATGTCGCGTCGAGCGATTTGCCGAACCCGGTTGCGACGGAATCCTCGCGGCCGACTTCGTATTCGTTGTTGTCGTTCCAGCCCGCGGTGAAGCCGTAATCAAGCACCTGCTTCTCGAAGCGGCGCTGCCACCAGCCGACCGTCTCGGCATTGGTGAAGTCGAGATAGGACCCCATCCCGTCCCAGAACTGCTCGACGACCGGCTTGCCGTCGCCGTCCTTGATGAAGCCGCCCGCCTTGGCGACCTCGGCATAGTCGGGATGGTCATCGATCAGCACCGGCTTGATGTTGGCGACGGTGGGGAAGCTCAATTCCGTCAGCTTCGCGAACAGCGCCTTGGGGTCGGGGAACTTGTCCTTATTCCACGTGAACACGTAGCGGCGCTTGCCTTTGCTGGAATAGCCGGAGCCGAAATGGATCGCGCTGATCGCGATCTTTTCCTGCCGGCAGCGTTCGGCGAAAGCGGCGATCACCTTCTGGCCGTTGGCGTCGTCGGCGTGGTGCATCGTTGTGAACGCAAACCCGAAGCTCCAGCGCGGCGGCAAAGCGGGGCGCCCCGTTAGCATCGTGAAGCGCCGCGTGACGGTGCCGATATCTGGCCCCGCGATCAGCCAAAGATCCAGGCCCGGCTCCTCGATTTCTACGTAGCGATAGATGCCGTGATAATTCGAGCGCTCGGCGCCGATATCGAACACCGACGGAGCGAGGCTGTCGTAGAACATGCCGCCCACGACGCCGTTCGATTGCACGGCCATATAGGGAATGTGCTTGTAGAGCGGATCGCCGATCTCGGCGTCGTAGCCGAGCGCGTCGAGCTGCAACATGCGGAAGCGCCGGCCGTGACGATCGAGCGGGCCGGCCTTGTCGCCGAGGCCGAAGTAGCGGTCGCCGTCGGTGCGGGTCTGGTAGTGGCGGACCTTGCG
>JAIUNH010000404.1 GCA_020161965.1 Pseudomonadota bacterium | reverse complement strand
TGCGGCGCCGATCAACGATTCGACGGCCGAGGATGCGGCGCGCTTGGTTTGCCAAGCGTTGAAGGAATGTCCCGTCGTCGCGATTTCCGACTACGCCAAGGGCGTGCTCGTACCGCGCGCGGTGCAGACGATCATCATGGCGGCGCGCAAAGCCAAGCGCGTGTCAATCGTCGATCCCAAGGGCCGCGACTATACGCGCTACAAGGGCGCGACGATCCTCACGCCGAACCGCCGCGAACTCGCCGACGCGACGGGCATGCCGTGCGACGACGATGCGCAGGTCGAGCGTGCGGCCAAGAAAATCATCAAGACCGTCGAATGCGATTACGTGCTCGTCACGCGCGGTGCGGAAGGCATGAGCCTGATCCCCGCACGCGGCAAGGTGCATCATCTGCCGGCTTTGGCGCGCGAGGTCTATGACGTGTCGGGGGCGGGCGACACGGTCGTCGCGACGCTCGCGACCGGCATCGCGGCGGGTTTGTCGCCGCTCGATGCCGCGCGACTTGCGTCGGTCGCCGCGTCGGTCGTCGTCGCGAAAGTGGGTACGGCGGTCGCCTATGGCGCCGATCTGGTGCGCGAGTTGCGCCATGACGATCTCGCCAGTGGCGAAAACAAACTCGCCACGCTCGACCAAGCGCAGGACCAAGCCGAACGCTGGCGCCGCCAGGGTTTAAAGGTCGGCTTCACCAATGGGTGTTTCGATCTGCTGCATCCTGGCCATGTGTCGCTGATCGGCCAAGCGCGCGCCGCCTGCGACAAGTTGATCGTCGGCCTGAACGCCGACTCGTCCGTGAAACGCCTGAAAGGCCCGACGCGCCCGGTGCAGACCGAAGCCGCGCGTGCGGCCGTGCTCGCGTCGCTGGGCAATGTCGATCTGGTCGCGATCTTCGCCGAGGAAACGCCGATCGAGCTTATCAAGGCGATCCGCCCCGACGTGCTGGTGAAGGGTGCCGACTACACCAAGGACAAGGTGGTCGGCGCTTCCGAGGTCGAAAGCTGGGGCGGGCGCGTCGTGCTCGCCAAGCTGATCGAAGGCCAAAGCACGACCAACACGCTCAAGAAAATATCGCGCTAAACGCCCGGGTCCAAAACCCGGCGCAGGCGATCGGCGGCGAGGCGCGCGAAACGCAAGGTCAGCGCCTTGCGCCGTGCGGCCGCCATTTTCTCGGTCGCCTGCAACGGCCGGCGCAAGGCGGCGTCATAGGCGTCGGCGACGTAAAGCCCCGGCTCGGGCGGCAGCAGATCGAACGGAAAATCCTCGGCGACCGCGAAGGCGAACAGGTCGCACCATTCGAGATATTCGGGCCATTTGCGGTCGGTGCGGAAATCCTGCGCCGAGGATTTGATTTCGATCAGCAGGAAGCGCCCGTCGTCGGACAGCGCCATCAGATCGGCGCGCCGCCCGCTCGCCAGCGGAAATTCGGCAAGGCTGGTCCAGCCTTCGCGGCCCAAGGCGCGGGCAAGGCCGCGCGCGATGCGCCGGGCGAGGAGTTCTTCTTCGGTGGCGGGAAGTTCCGGCCCGCTCACATGAAGCCGGCTTGGCGCATCAGCAGGAAGATGTCGCGCTGGGCCTTCGCCTTCTCGGTCGGATCGGCGATGTCGGCCACGACCTCGCCTTCGAAATTCGGGCGCTTCAGCTTGTCGATGATGATGCCGCGCGCCAGATCCGACGCCTTGCCCGGCGGCAGCGACGTGGGCAGACACAGTTTCATCAGCATCATCGTGCGCAAACGCAACGGGCGCGAGGGATCGTCGATCTTCTCGAGGATGCGTTCGCTCTTGATGTAATGCAGCAGCAGATCGTCGAGCCGCGTGCAGACGCGGTCGGCGAACTCCAGCGGAATGGGGGCGGCGCGGAACTCGTTCCAAACCTGCGTGATCGCGGCCATACGCTCGTTCGGGGGGACGCGCGCCTTGGCGATATCGGCGATCGATTCGACCTTCACGAACATGTCGTCGATCAGGCCGAAGGATTCGTTGGGAAACTGCTTACCCGTCGGCGTTTGCGTCAGCGCGATGCAGAACCGCGCCTTGCGCGACGGGTTCAGCATCACCATCGCGATCCAGCCTGCCGCCGCGCGGAAACCCGCACTGCCGCCGCGATTCATGATCCGCGATTTGCGCTGCACCAGCGCCTCGACCATATCGGTGCCGCCGACGATCTTGCCGTTGTCGGGGACGAGCCGGTCGAGCAACTGGCGGAAGCAGGGCACTTCCTGCTCCGGGTCGCTGCGCATCAACGGGTTCGTGCCCTGCAATTGCAGGCGCACGCGCTCCATCAGCACGCGGCCGGTATTGGGGAGTTTCCCGTTGACGATCAGGCGGCCGATCTTGACGGCGCGATCCTCCTCGGCGGCGTCCGCTTCGGCGGCCGCCGCGGCTTTGGGGCCATCGACACTGGGTGCTGCCGCACCCGGCGGGGGCGCATCCCATTTGCCTTCGGCGAGGTCGAGCAAGCGCGACAAGGCGGCGAACAGATTGGGTTGATCGCCGAGCAATTCCTGCACGACTTCGGCCGCCCCCAACACGTCGCAGACGAAATCGTCGAGCAATTGGGCGGCTTCGTCGTCTTGGCTGTCGTCGGCCCACATCAACGCGCGGTCGAGCTTGCCGATGAAGCTGCGGATATCGATCAGATCGCGGCTGACGGCGGCGCGGAACAGGAACTCGGCGTTGCCCTTATCCTCGCCCGCCTTGGGCGCGATTTTCTTCATCACCTCGTCGACGCCGAGCAGCTTGATCGAAGGCAGCGGCGAGGAATCGATATCGCGCACGCGATCCGACATTTCCTTGAGGAATTTATAGAGCGTGTCGCGCCGCTGGGTCGCGTTCATGCCGCCCGCTTGGGCCTGCAACGTCGCCAGCATGCCGATGGCGCTGGTCATCAGCGAATCGGAATCCTGCAGGCGTTTGAACTCGCGATAATTGTGCATCACCTCCATCGGGGTGATGTTCTGCTTGTCGAAGTACTGCCGGAACAGCCGGTTCAGCACCATGCGCGAGGCCATGCCGTAGCAATCTTCGGCTTCCTCGCACATCGGCGCCGCGTCGACCGGGACGATCTGGACCTTCTCTTCGCGCTTCTCCTTGGTCTTGGTGAAGACGACCGATTCGGAGGTGCCGCCCGACGAGCCTTTGCGTTCCCGGACGACCTTGACGCCGAAAACGTCCTTTTTCTCCAGCATCTTCCGCGCGAAGGCCTCGGCTTCCGATTGGGAGCCGATGCTGGTCTCGATCATCCAGCGATTGTCGCGCAGACAGTGGATTTCGAAGTTTTCGGATTTGAACATCTGTACGCAGTCCCGGAACGCCGAAAGGGATATTACCGGCCCGGCTTCCGGCAGTAAAATGTTGGGGTCGGATTTTCAGAAAACAGGAACTGTTGAGGGGTTATCATTAAGAGTTTTGCAGCCTCCAAGAAAAGATTTTGTCAGCGTTATAATGATCAAAAATCGGAATGATGTTTCTTCACAAAGTAGTGTAAATGAAACTGATGTTCTTTTAGAGCAGGCACAAACTGCTTATAAGGCAGGGCGTGATGATGATTCAATGCAGTTTTTGCGGAGAGTTATATCCAGTGAGCCGATAAACGGTAGAGCTTATCTTCTTCTCGGTAAAATTCATTTAAGACGCGGAGATTTAGAGCAAGCCTCGAATTCATTAAAGACAGCGTTATTTTATGATAATCGTCTAATTGATGGACACATTGCTTTAGCAAAAATCTTTATTGAAAGGAAAGATTGCCAGCAAGCACAAAATTATGTTGCATCAGCAGTAGCTTTAGACGAAAATAATCCTGAAGTAGGCGGTATCCAACGCCAGCTTGAAAGATGTTCTAAATAGTTGAAGATTTTTACGATTTCGTATAAAAAATACGGAAAACGTAAAACGATTTAGCCGAATCCTAGCTTTGGTTTGTTGTTTTATAGGCAGTTATTTGAAAAAGACAAAGTTTTTTATCTTTGGCATCAATCTTGCCTTAGAAAACATTGGCACAACTTTTGTTCTTTCCCCTGTGCGTAAGAATATCGGAAAGAGGATGATATTTGCCGAAATGAAAACTTTGAAAAACTTTTTATTTACGTTGGGTTTATTGATTGGCTGTTCTTTAGTGGCATTTGGACAAACTGAAGATAAGAAAGAGCCTCCTAAAAAGGTTAATCCGCCAACAATCAATCCGGTTGATAAAGACAAACCAAA
>JAIUNH010000403.1 GCA_020161965.1 Pseudomonadota bacterium | reverse complement strand
CTGCAAGCTGTGGGTGGAGCTGACGCAACAGCTGATCGGCTTCCCGCGCCATTTGAGCCAGCACCCCGGCGGCTTCGTCATCGCGCGCGACGACATCGCGCGTCTGGTGCCGGTGGAAAACGCCGCGATGGAAGGGCGCAGCGTCATCCAGTGGGACAAGGACGACCTGGACGCGCTGGGGCTCATCAAGGTGGACATCCTGGCCCTGGGCATGCTCAGCGCCCTCCGCCGTGCGCTGGAATGGGTGGCCACCAAGTTGGGACGCAAGTTTGAACTGGGCGACATCCCCGACGACGACACGCCCACCTTCGACATGATCTGCGCCGCCGACACGGTGGGTGTGTTCCAGATCGAAAGCCGCGCGCAGATGAGCATGCTGCCGCGTCTCAAGCCGCGAAACTTCTACGATCTGGTGATCGAAGTGGCGATCGTGCGCCCCGGCCCGATCCAGGGCGGCATGGTGCATCCCTATCTGCGCCGGCGCGAGAAAAAGGAAGAGGTCACGTATCCAAGCGAAGAATTACGCGAAGTTCTGAAGAAGACCGAGGGCGTGCCGCTGTTCCAGGAACAGGCGATGCGCATCGCTATCGTCGCGGCGGGGTTTGAGCCGTCGGAGGCCGACGCGCTGCGCCGCGCGATGGCGACGTTCAAACGCAACGGCAATGTCGGCAAGTTCCGCGATAAATTCATCAAGGGCATGACCGAGAACGGTTACGAGCGCGTTTTTGCCGAGAACTGCTTCAAACAGATCGAAGGTTTCGGCGAATACGGTTTCCCCGAAAGCCACGCCGCCGCTTTCGCGCATCTCGTCTATGTCTCGGCTTGGCTCAAATGCCATCACCCGGCGGCGTTCGCGGGCGCGTTGCTCAACAGCCAACCGATGGGCTTCTACGCGCCCGCGCAGATCGTGCGCGATGCGTGCGAACATGGTGCGATCATCCATCCGCCTTGCGTCAACGCCAGCGATTGGGAATGCACGCTGGAAGATGCGAACACGCTGCGCTTGGGGCTTTGCCAGATCAAATCGCTGTCGCACGACGCGGCGGAAGAACTGATCGAGCACCGCCCGCCAGCCGGCTGGCAAGGTCCGCATGAATTGGGTTTCCTGCCCCAGCGCGCGCGCGAAGCCCTCGCCAAGGGCGATGCGTTCGCATCGCTCGATATCGGGCGCCGGCCGGCCTTGTGGCAGACGATGACCAAGAAGCTTGCACCCCTGCCCTTATTCGCGAACCTGCCCGCGAATCCCGAACCCTTGCCCGATCTGCCCGATATCGGCCCCGGCGAGGCGGTGGCGCTTGACTACACGCATCTGCGCCTGTCGCTTAAAGCCCATCCGGTCGGCTTGCTGCGCGGCGTGCTGGCGAAAACGGGCCTGCGCCCGTGTTCGGCGCTGGCATCGGCGACGGACGGCGCCACGATCGCGCTCGCGGGGCTTGCGTTGATCCGCCAACGCCCGGGGACCGCCAGCGGCGTGATCTTCATCACGCTGGAGGACGAAACCGGCATCGCCAATCTCGTCGTCTGGCCGAAAGTGTTCGAGAATTTCCGCGCGGTCGTGATGGGAGCACGCCTGGTCGCGGTGCGCGGGACCGTCCAGCGCGAAGGCGCGGTAATCCACGTGATCGCGCGCAAACTCGAATCCCACGATGCGCTGCTGGGCCCGCTCGCCTCGGGTGCGTTTGACGCCGGCATCGCGCGCGCCGACGAGGTGCGCCGACCGGGCGAAGACCGGCGCCGCTTCCCCAGTCGCGATTTTCATTAGATCAGCGCGGGCGGCTCTATACCCAGCGTGTAGTGGAGCAGCAGCATGTCGACGGTTTTGCCGTCGGCCGCCAGCGGCAGCGCCAAGCGCCAACTCCATTTCCAATCGCGCTCCTTGAACGCTATGGGTGCCGAATGGATCCAAGGTACGGGATCCGCAACGATGCCGTCGAGCCAGCCATGGATTTCCGGCACGCGCTCGGGCGAAATGAATTCGTCGACGATCTTGCCCGTGGGGTCGCCGCCCGCGACGCCCGCCATGCGCGTGCCGACCAAACGATAGCGATAACGCAAGCGGCCGCCCTCGCGCAGCACGTCCAGCAGATAAAGATCGGGCAGCGCGTCGGGTCGGATTTCGACCATATCGATATCAGCACGGCCGGGCAGCTTGCCGTCGTGCGACTTGCCGCGCCAATAGGCGAGCATCCAATCGGCGGCGGAGCCGGGCTCGAAAAAACGCCGCTCGCCGCCCAGCCGCAACAACCCCTTTACGGCAAAAAGACCATCCGGACCCGACATGTTCACCTACGTTTCGTCGATGCCACTCGGATAATGCCGTCTTACAACGCTCCGCCTTGATCCATCTCAATTCGCGAGGTGGCGGCGCCAGACGAGAAGATCGCATGTCATGATCTGCAACTCGTCGCCGTGTTGATTGCGGGTGGTGACGCGCGCTTTGAGCGTGCCGCGCTCGGGCCGTGTGCGCGACGCGCGCAATTCCAAAACCTCGATTCGGATCGACAATACGTCGCCCGGTCGCGTGGGTTTGGGCCAAGTCAGCGATCCGCCGGCGCCGATGATCCCGCCCGCAAGCTGCAGGCCGCTCTCGACGATCAAACGCATCGTCATCGCCGCCGTATGCCAGCCGCTGGCCGCGAGCCCGGCGAAGAACGTGTCTTTCGCGGCCTCGGCATCGAGATGGAATATCTGCGGATCGAACTGGCGCGCGAAAGCGACCACGCTTTCCTCGGTCACCGCGATTTCGCCGTGCTCGAAGACCTGCCCGACCGCGATATCCTCGAAACGACGGCCGTCGATCATTCGCGTCAATCCACGATGAAGAGTTTGGCGCCGATCGCGGTGCGCGAGCGATGCGGCTCCGCCCCGTCGGCGACTTGATAGCTTTGGCCGGGCTTCAGCATGAATTTACGCCCGTCGGCGAGTTCGGTTTCCAACTCGCCCGCGAGAACGAGCAGCACATGCCCCTTCTCGCACCAATGATCGGCCTCGTAGCCCGGCGAATAATCCACCATGCGCACACGGATATCGGCGAAATTTCGCGTGCGCCACAACGCCTCGCCGGTCGTGCCCGCATGGCGCGTGGACGGCACATCCGCCCAATCGACCGTCGCGAAAGGAATGCCGCTCATCTTCATTCGGCGCTGGCTCCCGGCCTGCATTTTGGTCCACCATAGCCGCATGACCGATACCGACACCGCAACCGAAATTCTGTCACGCGCGCGCATAGCGGGCTTGCATCGCTTCGCCGAACTTTACCCCGATGCGTTGGTCCGCGCCGGCGAAGGCATGGTGCGCCACCTCGCCAATATCCCGGCGAGCGACGATCCGGCGATCGAGCCCGCGACGCGTTTTACGCCGTGAGCGCACCGATGCATTTCCTGTCGATCGTCGAGATCGGCCGCCAATATCGTTCGGGCGCGCTGAAGCCCCGCGATTACGTCGAACATCTGATCGCACGGGTGCAGCGCCTCGACGGCAAGCTCAACGCGTTTTTGCATCTCGACGAACGCGCCGCGCGCGCCGACGCAGACAAGGCCGGGGCGGAACTCGCCAAAGGCCATGATCGCGGCCCGTTTCACGGCATTCCCGTCGGCATCAAGGATATCGTCGCGGTCGCGGGCGACGTGACGACCGCGCATAGCCGCGTCCACGATCCCAAGCCCGAAACGCACGACGCCGCCGCAATCGCTTCGTTGCGCAATGCCGGCGCCTTTCCCTTTGGCAAGCTCGCTTTGCACGAACACGCGCTTGGCGGGCCCGCCTTCGACCTGCCCGCCCCATCCGCGCGCAATCCGTGGGATCTGTCGCGCATGCCCGGCGGCTCGTCGAGCGGTTCGGGGGCGGCCCTCGCCGCCGGTTTATTGCCCGCCGCGATCGGCACGGATACCGGCGGCTCGATCCGCGGCCCGGCCGGGTTCTGCGGCATCGTCGGTTTGAAACCGACTTACGAACGCGTCAGCCGCCAAGGCGTGTTGCCGCTCGCCTGGTCGCTCGACCATATCGGGCCGATGACGCGCGACGTGCGCGACAACGCGCTGATGCTGAACGCGATGACGAACGGCGCCGAGGATTTCGCGCGCGAGATCGGCAAGCCGGTCGCGGGCATGCGCGTCGCCTACGCCAAAGCGTGGCATTTGCGCGACGTGCCGTGCGAACCTTCGGTCGCGCAAGCGATGGACGACGCCGCCGAACGCTTGCGCGGCCTGGGTGCCGAAGTGATA
>JAIUNH010000402.1 GCA_020161965.1 Pseudomonadota bacterium | reverse complement strand
GCCTACACGCTGCAGGAAATCCTCACGGTCAAGTCGGACGACGTGGCCGGCCGTACGAAGGTCTACGAGGCCATCGTGCGCGGCGAGGACAATTTCGAAGCGGGCATCCCCGAGTCCTTCAACGTTTTGGTCAAGGAACTGCGTTCCTTGGGCCTCAACGTCGAACTCAACCAGCGCGGCTACTAAGCGATACGGGAGAGCGTAATGCAGAACGAGATCGCGAATCTTTTCGGCGCACCGGCCAAGCCGCTGCAGTTCGACCAAATCCAGATCATGATCGCGAGCCCGGATCAGATCCGGGCTTGGTCGCACGGCGAAATCAAGAAGCCCGAGACGATCAACTATCGTACCTTCAAGCCCGAGCGCGACGGCCTGTTCTGCGCGCGTATCTTCGGGCCCATCAAGGATTACGAGTGCTTGTGCGGCAAGTACAAGCGCATGAAATACAAGGGCATCGTCTGCGAGAAGTGCGGCGTGGAAGTCACCTTGTCGAAGGTGCGCCGCGATCGTATGGGCCATATTGAGCTGGCCTCGCCGGTCGCTCACATTTGGTTCCTGAAGTCGCTGCCCAGCCGCATCGGCTTGCTGCTCGACATGACGCTGCGCGACCTCGAGCGCGTGCTGTATTTCGAGAACTACGTGGTCGTCGAGCCGGGTCTCACCCCGCTCAAGATGCACCAGCTGCTGTCCGAAGAAGCCTTCATGAAGGCGCAGGACGAGTACGGCGACGACGCGTTCCAAGCGTTGATTGGTGCGGAAGCGATCAAGCGTCTCCTCGGCGAAATCCGCCTCGAGGAAGAAGAAGAGCGCGTGCGCGAGGAGCTCAAGGAGACGAGCTCCGACGCCAAGCGCAAGAAGCTGGTCAAGCGTCTGAAGATCGTCGAAGCCTTCGTCGAATCGGGCAACAAGCCCGAGTGGATGGTGATGGAAGTCATTCCGGTCATTCCGCCGGAATTGCGTCCGCTCGTTCCGCTCGATGGCGGCCGCTTCGCCACGTCCGATCTCAACGACCTCTATCGTCGCGTCATCAACCGCAACAATCGTCTGAAGCGGCTGATGGAGCTGCGCGCGCCCGACATCATCGTGCGCAACGAAAAGCGCATGCTGCAGGAAGCCGTCGACGCGTTGTTCGACAACGGCCGTCGCGGCCGCGTCATCACCGGCGCCAACAAGCGCCCGCTGAAGTCGCTCTCGGACATGCTCAAGGGCAAGCAGGGCCGCTTCCGTCAGAACCTGCTCGGCAAGCGCGTCGACTACTCGGGCCGTTCGGTCATCGTCGTCGGCCCCGAGCTCAAGCTGCACCAGTGCGGCCTGCCGAAGAAGATGGCGCTCGAGCTGTTCAAGCCGTTCATCTATTCGAAGCTCGAACTCTACAACATGGCGACCACGATCAAGGCCGCCAAGCGCATGGTCGAAAAGGAACGTCCCGAAGTGTGGGACATCCTGGAAGAGGTCATCCGCGAGCACCCGGTTCTGCTGAACCGCGCGCCGACGCTGCATCGCCTGGGCATCCAGGCGTTCGAGCCCGTGCTGATCGAAGGCAAGGCGATCCAGCTGCACCCGCTCGTCTGCACCGCGTTCAACGCGGATTTCGACGGCGACCAGATGGCCGTCCACGTGCCGCTGTCGCTCGAAGCGCAGCTTGAAGCGCGCGTGCTGATGATGTCGACCAACAACATCCTCAGCCCCGCGAACGGCAAGCCGATCATCGTGCCGTCGCAGGACGTCGTGCTCGGCCTTTACTACGTCTCGCTGGAACGCGAAGGCGAAGTGGGCGAGGGCATGTCCTTCGGCGACGTCGCGGAAATCGAGCAGGCGCTGTTCCACAAGCGCGTGACGATCCAGACGAAGATCGAGTGCCGTTACAAGACGGTCGACAAGGACAACAACCCGATCACCGTGCGCGTGAAGACGACGCCGGGCCGCATGCTGCTGTCGCAGCTGCTGCCGCGCCATCCGAACGTGCCGTTCTCGCTGATCAACACGCTGCTGACGAAGAAGGACGTGCAGAACGTCATCGACGTCGTGTACCGCCATTGCGGCCAGAAGGAGACGGTGATTTTCGCCGATCGCCTGATGGCGCTGGGCTTCGCGCATGCGTGCCGTGCGGGCATCTCGTTCGGCAAGGACGACATGATCATCCCGGCCGCGAAGAAGCAGCTCGTCGAGCAGACCCAGCACAAGGTCGCCGAGTTCGAGCAGCAGTATCAGGACGGCCTGATCACGCAGGGCGAAAAGTACAACAAGGTCGTCGACGCCTGGTCGATGTGCACCGACAACGTCGCCGCGGCGATGATGAAGGAGATCTCCAAGACCGAGAAGGGCAAGCCCATCAACTCGGTCTGGATGATGGCGCACTCGCAGGCGCGCGGTTCTCCCGCGCAGATCAAGCAGCTCGCCGGCATGCGCGGCCTGATGGCCAAGCCGTCGGGTGAAATCATCGAGACGCCGATCATCTCGAACTTCAAGGAAGGCCTGACCGTCGCCGAGTACTTCAACTCGACGCACGGTGCGCGTAAGGGCCTCGCCGACACGGCGCTCAAGACGGCGAACTCGGGTTACCTGACCCGCCGTCTGGTGGACGTGGCACAGGACGCGATCATCGTCGAAGAGGATTGCGGCACGCCGCACGGCCTCACGATGAAGGCGATCGTCGAAGGCGGCGAAGTCATTGCACCCTTGGGCGAGCGTATCCTGGGCCGTTCGGCGGCCGAGGACATTCTCGATCCGCTGTCGGGCGATCCGATCGTGAAGTCGGGCGCGCTGATCGTCGAGGAACTGGTCGACCGCATCGAAAAGAGCGGCATCGACAAGGTCCGCATCCGCTCCGTGCTGACTTGCGAAAGCAAGGGCGGCGTGTGCGCGGCGTGCTATGGCCGCGACCTCGCGCGCGGCACGACGGTCAATATCGGCGAAGCGGTCGGCATCATCGCCGCCCAGTCGATCGGCGAACCCGGCACGCAGCTGACGATGCGTACCTTCCACATCGGCGGTGCCGTCCAGCGCGGCGCCGAGCAGTCGTCGGTCGAAGCGGCCTATGACGCGAAGGTGCAGATCCGCAACCGCAACGTCGTCATGAACACGTCGAACGTGCCCGTCGTGATGGGCCGCAACTCGGAGATCGTGCTGGTCGACGAACAGGGCCGCGAGCGTGCGCGTCACCGCGTGCCTTACGGCGCCAAGCTGATCGCCGACGAAGGTGCGGTCGTCAAGAAGGGCCAGAAGCTGGCCGAGTGGGATCCGTACACCCTTCCGATCATCACCGAGAAGGAAGGTGTCGCCCATTACGTCGACTTGGTCGAAGGCGTGTCGATCCGCGAAGTCATGGACGAAGCGACCGGCATTTCGTCGAAGGTCGTCGTCGACTGGCGTCAGCAGCCGCGCGGCGCCGATCTCAAGCCGCAGATCCAGCTGCGCGACAAGAAGGGCAACGTCATCAAGCTCGCGAACGGGGTTGAGGCGCGCTACTTCCTGTCGGTCGACGCGGTGCTCTCGGTCGACAACGGCCAGGACATCCACGCCGGCGACATCATCGCGCGTATCCCGCGCGAATCGTCGAAGACGCGCGACATCACCGGCGGTCTGCCGCGCGTGGCCGAGCTTTTCGAAGCGCGTCGTCCGAAGGACTACGCGATCATCTCGGAAGGCGAAGGTCGCGTCGAGTTCGGCAAGGACTACAAGGCCAAGCGCCGCATCGTGGTTCGTCCCAGCGACGAATCCGCGACGCCGGTCGAATACCTGATCCCGAAGGGCAAGCACATCTCGGTTCAGGAAGGCGACTACGTGCAGCGCGGCGATTTGCTGATGGACGGCAATCCCGTGCCGCACGACATCCTGCGCGTGATGGGCGTCGAAGCGCTCGCCACGTATCTCGTCAACGAGATTCAGGACGTCTATCGCTTGCAAGGCGTGAAGATCAACGACAAGCACATCGAGGTGATCGTTCGCCAGATGCTGCAGAAGGTCGAGATCGACGAGCCGGGCGATACGACCTATCTCGCGGGCGAGCAGGTGGATCGCGTGGAGTTCGAGATCGCCAACGCCAAGGCCGCCGAGCTCAACATGCGCGGCGCTTCGGCCAAGCCGGTTCTCCAGGGCATCACGAAGGCCTCGTTGCAGACCGAGTCGTTCATCTCGGCGGCGTCGTTCCAGGAAACGACCCGCGTGCTGACCGAAGCGGCCGTCAACGGCAAGGTCGACAACCTGATGGGCCTGAAGGAAAACGTGATCGTCGGGCGCTTGATCCCGGCGGGCACGGGTG
>JAIUNH010000401.1 GCA_020161965.1 Pseudomonadota bacterium | reverse complement strand
AAGGATGCGATGGACGGCAATGCCTGGATTCCCCGCGCACTTTTGTGGCGCCGGGCGGACGAATTGGGCGCTCACGCGCCGGGATTGCGCGTCGTGCGGGTTGAAGCTTTCGGGGGCTTGGGCTATCTCGCCACCGGCGGCTTCCAGCCGCGCAGCGCGCCCGCCGGTCTCGTCCGGGCTTTGACGGCGATCGAGGGCGCCTTGCCGCAAGCGGTGTTGCGGGCTTTGGCCTTGCGCGCCTTTTTCATTCTCGAACGGGACGTAAGGCCGGCGATATGACGACCACCACGATCGATCGCCGCAGCCAAGTCGCCGCGTTCCGCGACCGCAACGAGCCGCAGCGCGAAAACTGGCGCCGCCGCCATCCGTTCTATCATTCCGAAGACGCGCGCGCGTTGCGCTTTGTGATCCCGCCGGGGGCCAGCGTGCTCGCCGTGGGTTGCGGCGATGGCGCGACGCTTGCGGCACTTGAGCCGCGCCGCGGGCTCGGCATCGATCCTTCGGCGCCTGCGATCGAAGCGGCGCGTGCCGCGCATCCCAATTGCGAATTCCGCGTCGCCGATTTCGAAACCGAAGACGCGCTGACGGCGCTCGACGAGAAATTCGATTTCGTCCTGTTGTCCGACACGATCGGCTGGATCGAGGATATTGAGCTCGTGCTCGGCCGCCTGCACGCGGTTTGCCATCCCGATACGCGCATCGTGCTGTCCTATCACTCGCCGATTTGGGAACCGGCGTTGCGCGTCGCCCAAAGCTTCGGGCTGAAGGCGCCGATGCCGCCGACCAATTGGCTCGGCATGCGCGATCTGGCGGCGCTGCTCGACCTCGCCGGATTCGAAGTGATCCGCCGCGAATGGCGCTCGCTGTCGCCGCTGCGCTTGTTGGGCTTGGGCGGGCTCGTCAATCGCGTGCTGGCACCGCTGCCGATTCTGCGCGGGCTTTGCTTGCGCCATTATCTGGTCGCGCGTTCGCGCCAGATCCAGCATCCCGTGCCGATTTCGGCCAGCGTGATCATTCCCGCGCGCAACGAGCGCGGCAATATCGAAGCGGCGGTGAAGCGCCTGCCGAATTTCTGCGAACGCGTGGAAATCGTGTTCGTCGAAGGCCATTCGAAAGACGGCACGCTCGACGAAATGCGCCGCGTCCAGGCCGCCTATCCCGATCGCGACATCAAAGTGTTCGTGCAGGAAGGCAAGGGCAAGGGCGATGCGGTGCGCAAGGGCTTCGCCGAAGCGACCGGCGACGTGCTGATGATCCTCGACGCCGACCTCACCGTGCCGCCCGAACAGATGCCGAAATTCTTCCGCCAGATCGCGGAGGGACGGGGCGAATTCGTCAACGGCACGCGCCTCGTCTATCCGATGGAAGAAGAGGCGATGCGCGCCTTGAACTGGATCGCCAATCACGGCTTCTCGGTGATCTTCTCCTGGCTGCTCAACCAGCGCTTCACCGATACGCTGTGTGGCACCAAGGTGCTGCGCAAAACGCATTACGAGCGCATCGCGGCGAACCGCCTCTATTTCGGCGATTTCGATCCGTTCGGCGATTTCGATCTCATCTTCGGCGCGGTGAAGCTGAACATGAAGGTCGTCGAAGTGCCGATCCGCTATCTCGCGCGCACCTACGGCGAAACGCAGATCTCGCGCTTCCGGCACGGCTTCCTGCTGCTGCAAATGGTCGTGTTCGCATGGCGCAAGCTCAAGGCGTATTGAGCATTCTCGAAAAGCCGGCGGCGCTGTTCGTCCTGGCTTTCGCGGTGCGGCTCGCTTGGCTTGCCTTCATCGGCGTCAATGCGCCCGCGACTTTTCATCCCGACAGCCCGATGTTCCTGGCGCTCGCCGCCGGGCCCGATTGGTGGCAAGGCTCGGCCGATCGGATGCCGGGCTATACGATCTTCCTGCATCTGACGATGGCGCCGTTCGGGCCCGACGCTTATTGGGCGCCGATCGTGGTGCAAATGGCGTTCGACGCTGCCGCCTGCATCGCAATTGCTCGCACGGCGGACATCGTGAAGCCGGGGGCGGGGCGCTATGCCGGATTGCTTGCTGCGTTGAACCCGACGCAGATCGTGCTGGCCGCGACGATGCTCGGCGATACGATCTTCGTCGCCTGCCTCGCTTTCGGATTCCTATCGCTGGCGCGGCTGTGGAAGGGCGAAGGCAGTCCCGTCGCGATCGGGTTTTGGTTCGGCTTGGCGTTGTTCAACCGCGCGGTGGTGTGGCCCTTCATCCCAGTTCTGGCGCTCGGGATTTTTCTGTTGGTGCGCGGCCGCAAGGGTTTGCGTGATGCCGCGATCGTGCTGGGAATCGTCGCGGCGTTCGCGGCGCCGATGATCGTCCGCAACGGCGTCGTCCACGGGAATTACGCGCTGTCCTCGCAGGGGCCGATCCATATGGCACTGTGGTGGTATCCGCTGGTTCGGGAAGCGGAGGACGGCACACCCTATCCGCAATCCTTCGCGGAGATGCGCGGCCGCTATGCGGCGTTGCGCGGACCTGGCGAGCGCAATCCGTTCGATGAAGCGGCGATCTACCGTGATCTAGCGCGGGAGAATTTATGGGCGCTGCCGCCGCAAGCCTTCGTCAAGGCGTGGCTGTCGGGCATGGCGATCAATCTCGCCTCGCCCGCGACGCTGATGATTCCGCAAGTGATGAAGATCCAGCGCATCGGTTTCTACGAAACCGAGGGCGAAACGCCGTTTTCGAAGATGCGCAACTTCATCGCCGAAAGCTCGACCGCGCGCTATCTCGCCTGGATGGCGGGCGGCGCGCTGATCGAATGGCCGGTGCGCTTGCTGGGCGTGATGGGGCTGTGGTTGCTGCTGCGAAATCGCGAAAGCCGCGCGCCCGCGATTTTCGCCATCGCCTGGATCGGCTTCATCCTGGCGGTGCAAGGGCCGGTCGCGTCGGCCAAATATCGCCTGCCGATCGAACCGATCGCGATGGCGTTGGCGGGGGTGGCCGTCGCGTCCTACCGCCGGGATTCTTTTGCCCTTTGGCGGCGCCCGGATAGCGTCTAGAAAGTGTCGCCCCGCTCGGGGCGAGAATGTCAGTCGGAGCGAGAGCATGAGCGTGAAGCTGCCCGAACCCGCCAAGGCCCGCGTGGGCGTCATCGGCCTTGGCTATGTCGGTTTGCCGTTGGCGGTGGCGCTGGCGCGCGGAGTCACGACGATCGGCTTCGACATCGACAAGATTCGCGTCGGCGAGCTTGCGAAGGGCCATGACCGCACGAACGAGATCGAGAAGGACCGCCTGACCGCCAGCAAGCTAAAGGTCACGTCGGATGTCGCCGATATCGCCGGGCTCGACGTCTATATCGTGACGGTGCCCACACCGGTCGACGTCGCCAACCGCCCCGATTTGGGGGCGGTGCTGTCGGCCTGCCGCACCGTTGGCAAGGTCATGCGCAAGGGGGCGGTCGTCGTCCTCGAATCGACCGTCTATCCCGGCGTCACCGAAGACGTCGCGGGGCCCGCCCTCGAAAAGGAATCGGGCCTCAAATCCGGCGTCGATTTCTTCCTGGGCTACAGCCCGGAACGCATCAATCCCGGCGACCGCGAACACACGGTTGATCGCATCACCAAGGTCGTCGCCGGGCAAACGCCGGAAGTCGCCGATCTGCTGGCCGGGCTCTATGGCCTCGTCACCAGCGGCGGCACGTTCCGCGCGCGCGACATCAAAACGGCCGAAGCCGCCAAGGTGATCGAGAACGCGCAGCGCGACATCAACATCGCCTTCATGAACGAGATCGCGATGATCTTCGGCAAGATCGGCGTGTCGGTGCACGACGTTTTGGCCGCTGCGGGCACGAAGTGGAACTTCCTACGCTTCACGCCGGGCCTCGTCGGCGGGCATTGCATCGGCGTCGACCCCTATTATCTCGCGGACCTGTCGCAGCGTTTGGGGCATCACCCGGAAGTCATCCTTGCCGGGCGGCGCATCAACGATGCGATGGCGGGCTACGTCGCCACGCGCATCGCGCGCGAATTGGTCGGGCTCGGCGGGGCGGGTGCGCGGCGTATCCTCGTGCTCGGCCTCACCTTCAAGGAAAACGCGCCCGATCTGCGCAATTCGAAGGTCGCCGATCTGGTGCGCGCTTTGGGCGAATGGGGCCATCAGGTCGATGTGCTCGATCCGATCTGCGACGGCAACGAAGCCAAGCATGAATACGGCTTCGCGCCGTTGAAGACGTTGCCGGCGAAGGCTGGCTACGACGCGATCGTCGGTGCGGTGTCGCATGATGAGTTTGCAGCCTGGAAGATCGCG
>JAIUNH010000400.1 GCA_020161965.1 Pseudomonadota bacterium | reverse complement strand
GCGCCAGATCGTCCTGATTGGCGAGCATCAGATCGTACCAACGGCGCAGAATAACGCCGCGCTCCTTCGCCGTACGCTTGCGCCACTCGGCGAACGCGACTTGCGCAGCCGCGATTGCCTTCGCTGTCGTCGCGGCGTCGAGATCGGGCACGCGCGCGACCAAGGCACCGGTCGCGGGGTCGAGCACGTCGAAGGTCTTGCCGTCGGGCGCGTCTATCCATTCACCGCCGACGAAGGCTTTCGTCTTCAGCAGCGTGGGGTCCTTCAGCGAACGGCGAAGGGTTTCGAGCGTATCGTGCGTGCCCATGATCGGCTCCCGGCTCCGGCTGTTCAGATCTTCGCTGCGTGCAGAACGTCGAGGGCGGACGACGTCGGACTGACGATGTACGGGTTCTTGTGTTGGCGACGACTCTTCGCGCTTACCGGGCGGTTGTTGTCCCGGTTGTAGGCGAAATAGAGATTGCGCCGGTCGCGCGGCGAGCGGTTCTCGCTGGAGCCGTGCACGAGATTGCCGCAGAACAGTACGACCGTGCCGGCGGGCCCGACGCATTCGACGATCCCCGAACCGTCCGACAGGCGCTTGACCGTCTCGTCCGGCACAATGTGCAAGGGATAGCTGGTCGTCCACGTATCGTAGATCGGATCGATCATCCCTTCCTTGTGCGAGCCGGGGACGAAGCGCAGCGGGCCGCTTTCCGAAGTCGTGTCGTCGAGCATGACGAGGGCCGTCAGCATGTCGCGATGGCCGCCTTCGGGCACGCCGTCCATGAACCAGCTGGCATAGTCTTGGTGCCACTGGAACACGTCACCCTTGCCCGCGACCTTGTAGTTGAGGCGCGACTGAAACAGATAGACGCGCTCGCCCAGCAATTGCTTCACCGGCCCGAAGACCTTTTCGATCCGCATCGCCTTGTTGCATTCGGGCGAGTCGAGTTCGACCGCCCAGGCGGCGCGGATGGACACGCCGTCTTTTTCGATCACGTTGGCGTCGGGATGGGCGCGCTGGGGCGTGCGCAGATGTTCAGCAGCGGCCTGAAGCCGCGCCACTTCGTCGGCGTCGAACAGCCCCTTTAGAACGATGAATCCGTCGCGGTCGTATTGCGCGATTTGTTCTTGGGTCAGCATCTCGGTCTCCTGCGCTCGCCTGTTTCCCGAACCGCCGAACGTTCGGTTATTCCGTCCTGTATTCAGGCTTGCATGCGAAAACTGATATGGCTAATACATTGAATTCTCTTTATTGATATCTATATAGATATGAGAATTCCCCGCCCTGAACTCGATTTGCGGCAATTGCGCGCCTTCGTCGTGGTGGCGGAGGAACTGCATTTCGGCCGCGCCGCATTGAAACTCGGCATCGCGCAGCCGCCGCTCAGCCAGCAGATCCGCCGCCTCGAAGCGAAAATCGGCTGCGCGTTGTTCGAACGCGGCACACGACACGTGGAATTGACCGAAGCGGGGCGCCTGCTCGTCGGGCGCGCCAACGACATTCTGCGCGCGATCGGCGATACCGCGCGCGACGTGCGCATGACCGGCGAAGGCAAGTTGGGTCGCTTGGTCGTCGGCTTCCCCGCGACCGCATCGCTGACCATCTTGCCGAAAGTCGTCGAAGCCTATCGGCGCGACCATCCGGGCGTCGAATTGCGGCTGGTCGAAGTACCCACCAGCGAACAGCGCCACGGTTTGCACGAATGCACGATCGATGTCGGATTTCTGCGCGAACCGAAGCCTGACGACATCATCGAAACGACGACGGTGCTGCGCGAACGTTTCGTTGCGGTTCTCCCCGCGTCGCATTCGCTGGCGGGGACGGACGCGCCGCTCGACCTCACGAAGATCGCGGCGGAGCCTTTTGTGATGTTTCCTCGCGCGATTGGGCCAGAATTCTTCGATCGGATCGAAGCCGAGTGCCTCGCCGCCGGCTTCACGCCGCGCATCGCGCAATCGGCGCGCGAATGGCAGACGATCGTCGGCTTGGTCAGCGCGGGCGTCGGCGTTTCAGTAGCACCAGAATCCGTCGCGCAAATCCGCATTCCAGGCGCGGCCTTCCGCCCCATCGCGCGCGAAGATGCAGGTACGGATATCGCGGTGTGCTGGCGGCGCGCCGACCGCCGCGCGGCGCTGCGCAGTTTCGTGCGCATCGCCCAGCGCGCCGGACAAAACGCATCGCGCTGATCGTTCCAACGGAACGTATGGCCTGATTTTTCAGACGGTCCGGATGGGGGGGCGAGAAACGGCATCACGAACGTCACGCGCGCTGCATCCAGATCGCGGCGATGCTGGCGGCGGCAATCACGGCACCGCCGAGGATCGACCAGAAATCCGGCATCTCGCCCCAGACGAGATACGACGCGACGATCGCGAAGGGCAACGCGGTGTAGCGAAACGGGGCCACGACCGAGATATCGGCGCGGCGATAGGCGACCACGCCCAGCAGATTGGCGCCCGCAACCAGCACACCGGCGGCGAGAAACATGCCCGCCTCGTGCGCGACGGGCAGGCGCCAAGGCGCTTCGAACGGCATCAGCACGAAGCCCAGCAGCGTCACGGTCGTCGCCGTCACCATCGTGATCAGGATCGTCGGCGTCGCGGGATCGATCTTGCGGGTCACAAGATCGCGCACCGCGATCATCGAAGCGGACGCCAGCGCATAGACCGCCCCGATATTCACCTGCTCGAAGGTCGGGCGCACGACCATCGCGACACCGCCGAAGCCGATCAGCAGCACGGCCCAGCGCGACATACCCACACGCTCGAACCCGATCGCGGCGACCAACGCCGCCGACAGCAGCGACGACGATAGGAACACCGCCGTCACGTCGGCGAAGATCATATGCGGTAGCGCCATCACGAACAGCACGACCATCACCGCCTCGCACAAGGCGCGCAGCAGCACGAAAGGCTGGAACGCGAGGCGCAGATGATGTGCCGGCACCAGGATCGCAGTGGCGCCGCCGATCAGCGCCATGACGACAAGACCGCGCGTCGCCAGCACCTCCCCCGTCGGGAAGATGAAGGTGACGGCGCGGATGAACATATCGCTGCTGGTGACGACCGCCGCCGACAGCAGCATCGCCAGGATGCCGCGCCGGTTATCGGCCGCCGTCGCCACGGCTAGGCGCGCTTGCGGCCGTAAGGGAAAATCTTCCCGCCGATCTCCTTGAAGTCGATCGTGACCTTATCGCCCACGTCCACATCGTCTTCGGCGTGGCTCATGATGCGGAAGCCTTCCTTCAGGTCGACCAGCAACAGGCGATACGGCACCAGCGATTCGAATTCTTTCGACGGGGCGCGATAGACCGTCGTGGCGCCGCTGACGGTGCCTTCGGGTTTCGCTTCGTGCCAATCGAGCTTCTTCGAACCGCAGCCATGGCAGATCGGGCGCGGATAGCTCTGCACGTTTCCGCACTCGGCGCATTTTTGATACGGCACCTTGCGGTCCGCGTAGCCTTGCCAGAATCGTTCGGCGACGGTGCTCATGGGGCTATTCCTGCTTGAGAACGAGGCTGACCTGCGACGAGAAGATGCCGCCCTCGCCATGGACGAGGCCGGTCTTCGGTTGGCCGATTTGGCGGTCGCCCGCCCGTCCGGCCATCTGCAGGTAGACTTCGATGATATGGGCAAGACCGCCCGCCACACCCGAATGACCGAACGACATCAACCCGCCATGCGTGTTGATCGGCAGGCGGCCGGTCGGCGCGAAT
Organism: Pseudomonadota bacterium; assembly: GCA_020161965.1. Lineage (GTDB taxonomy): Bacteria > Pseudomonadota > Alphaproteobacteria > CACIAM-22H2 > CACIAM-22H2 > Tagaea. The sequence continues at coordinate 571 of JAIUNH010000400.1, read as the reverse complement.
TCGCCCGCCCGGAAGGCGCGCGCCGCGTCGCCGCGCTTGGCAAGGCCAAGTTCCTCGACGAAGCCGAGCAGCGTGATCGTGAACGAATCGTAGATGCCTGCGATTTCGATCTGCTCGCGCGTCGTCTTGGCTTCGGCCAACGCGGCATCCAGCGCCTTCGCGGAATCGTAGCTGGCGAGATCGGGCGCGGCGATCACGTGCTGATAGGGATGCGTCTGCGCGGAACCAGCGATGCGCACGGGTTTGCCCTGGCCCGGTTCCTTGCTGAGCACGACGGCGCAACCGCCGTCGGAGATCAGGCAGCAATCGAGCAGCTTCAAGGGCGACGCAATCTTGCGCGAGTTCATCACGTCGTCGACCGTGATCGGCTTGCGCTGATGCGCCAGCGGATGACGCGATGCGTTGGCGCGCATCTGCACCGCGAGTTCCGCGAGATCGCGTTCGGTGATGCCGTAGCGCTTCATATAGGCCGAGGCCATGAAGCCGTAATAGGCCGGGATCGTCAGGCCGAACGGATCCTCGTAATCGGGATGGCCGCAGCTGGCGATGGTCTTCAGCGTATGGTCGTTCT